>JBMLOK010000001.1:0-3990 GCA_049243005.1 Bacteroidia bacterium
AATCAATAAGCATTTTCTTTTCTATAACCTGATGGTGTTTTTCCTTTTTTATTCATAAATACCCGGTTGAAATAACTCAATGTTTCAAAGCCACATTCATAAGATATTTGATTAATCGTTTTTTCTGTTTGAAGCAATAACATTGCGGCTTCGTTGATGCGAATTTCATTGATATAATCTGAATAGGTTTTACCTGTTGCCTTTTTGAAAAACTTACAGAAATTGCTTTCCGTTAAATGAATCAATTCTGCTACTTCCTTTAATGTTATTTTATTGGCAAAATGATCCTGAATAAATAAACAGACTTTATTAATCCTTATTTCATTCTTTTTGGAAACAACATTATGAAAGGTATTGGATGCAATCAAATCACCCGACTTTTTTGATAAATCATCCAAAATTGAAATCAAGCCTAATATCCTCTCTATTCCTTTGCTTTCTGTTAATTGAAGTATTTTCGATAACAAGAGTTCATTCACCTGAAAGCGAATGCCTCTTGTTGAAAATTCCAACATTTTTTTAATCAATATACTTTCATTGAATTTTATAAAAGGACTTATAAATTCTTTTGAAAACTGAATGACAATGGCTTCTGAATTTTCTCCTTCTAACTTTTTACTGGTCCATGTATGAGGCAAATTACATCCCAATAAAACCAAATCACCTTCATTAAAATACTCATAAGAATTACCTACTATTCTATATCCACTACCTTTTAATATATAGGTTAACTCGTATTCTGGATGGTAATGCCACTTGAATTCAAAGTTCGATACCTGATACCTATAAGCATAAAAACTGGAACTTCCTTTCTCTGATGGTATATCTTCTAATTTGGCCTTCATGGTTTATTATAATCAAATATCGAAAAAATATTTCAATAAAAATTCAATATAGTGTCAGAATTGAACAAATCTATGTTAAATCAAGAATGCTTGTTTAAATAGTTTTGACTATCACAAAATCTGTAACCATCATTTTGAACCTAAAAACCATTTAACTATTAATCAATGTTACCAGTACCAAATGCCATTAGCGATTTTTTAAACGAGCCTTATTCCTTGAATGAGGAACAAATCAGTTTTTACCAAAAGAATCGCTTCATCAAATTAAAACAGGTATTAAACAAGGAATCCCTCGAGTTCTTTAATGCTGTTATTACAAAACAAGTAAATGAGATGAACCAAGAGAAAACATCTCTTGAGGAAAGAACTACTTATGGTAAAGCTTTTTTGCAATTGTTTAATTTATGGTTGGAAAATCCCACTGTAAAAGAACTTATTTTTAGTAAACGTATAGCAAAAATCGCTTCCGATTTAATGGAGGTTGATGGTGTTAGACTTTACCACGACCAGGCTTTGTTCAAAGAAGCAGGTGGTGGTATCACCCCTTGGCATGCCGATCAATATTATTGGCCTTTAGATAGCGATAAAACCATCACTGCTTGGATTCCACTACAAGCAACTCCGCTTGAAATGGGTCCACTTGAATTCAGCGCCGGAAGCCATACAATTATCGAAGGTCGTGAATTGGAAATTGGTGATGAAAGCGAAGAAATCATGCAACAAAAATTACGTGTTACCGATTTTAAACATGTGATTGAGGCTTTTGATTTAGGTGAAATCAGTTTCCATTCAGGTTGGGTTTTTCATCGTGCCGGCGCAAACCAAAGCAATGAAATGAGAAAAGTGATGACCATTATTTATATGGACAAAGACATCAAGCTAAAAAATCCTGAAAATAAAAATCAGGAACACGACTGGAAAACCTGGTGTCCGGGAGCAAAGGTTGGTGAAATCATCCATTCTCCAATCAACCCAATTTTATATTCCAACTAAGATGGACATAAAATACATCTGCACCTATTGGGGCTGCGAACACCTATCTGCAAAAGAATTTCTTTTTAATGTTTTAGCGAATGGATATGATGGCGTTGAAATCAATTTCCCCGATGATTCCGTATTCATCTCTGAATTTTTAAAGGAACTAGAAAGAATCAAAAAATCTGTTCAACCTGATTTTGTTTTCATCGCTCAACAAGTATTAAACAATCAGAATGAAACGGTTCAAGCATATACCAATCGTTTAACTCAGCGATTGAATTTTCTAACAAGCCTGCAACCTGATGCTATCAACTCTCATACCGGAAAAGATTTTTTCAGTTTTGGTGACAATTGCAAAATCATTGATGTTACTGAACAAATTGCAAAAAACTCTGGAATTCCTATCTGGCATGAAATTCACCGTGGACGATTTTCATTCCACCTAAAAACACTTCAACAATATTTAGAATTGTTTCCTGATTTAAAACTGATTGCTGATTTCTCCCATTTTTGTGTGGTTTCTGAAAGTACATTGGAAGACCAAGACGATTTACTAGTAAAAGTATATCCTCATGTAAAACATATTCATGCACGAATCGGATTTGAACAAAGTCCACAGGTTAACAATCAATTTGCTCCCGAATGGCAAGCCCATTTAAACAGGTATACTAAGTGGTGGCAGGAGATTATAAATCTGAATAAAAAGAATGGTATCAATTCAATTACCATCACTCCTGAATGTGGACCATTTCCATATATGCCGCAAGAACCCTTTAGCCTAAAACCCCTATCCAATCAATGGGAGACAAATGTTTCCATGAAAAACTATTTACAAAAAACACTTCAATTGAATGGATAACAATAAAAACAAATACATCCTTTTTATAACTTTAAGTGCGGCACTTGGAGGTTTATTATTTGGATATGATACAGCAGTTATTTCTGGAGCTATAGGTAACTTAACAACCTATTTTAATCTTACACCAATTGAAACCGGCTGGGCTATTTCTAGTGCTTTGGTTGGATGTTTAATTGGTGCTTTATTCTCTAATTATTTGAGTGATACATTCGGTAGAAAAATAACAATGCTCTTAACAGCAGTTTTGTTTATTTTAAATTCGATTGGAACAGCATTACCCGATTCATTTACCATGTTCGTAATTTTTAGAATTGTTGGTGGAATTGGAGTTGGAATTGCATCCATGGTGGTACCTATGTACATCGCAGAAATTGCACCTCCAAAACAACGTGGAGCATTGGTTGGAAACTACCAATTGGCCATTGTTATTGGAATAGTTGTAGTTTATTTTGTGAACTATTTAATAGCTCTTCAAGGTGATGCCAACTGGAATTTAAATACAGGTTGGAGATGGATGTTTGGTTCTGAAATCATACCTTCTCTCCTATTTTTAGTATTTATTTTCTTCATTCCCGAAAGTCCACGCTGGTTGTTTCAAAAAGGAAATTCTTCTACAGCAATCGATGTTTTAAAAAAGCTAAATACAGATGATGAACTGAATCTGGTTATATCTGAAATTCAAAATTCATCAAACCAAAAAGAAAAAAACCAATGGACTGACTTATCAAATCCTATTTATAAAAAAGCAATTTGGGTTGGTATCGGATTATCTATCTTACAACAATTAACTGGCATCAACGCCATTTTATATTATGCTCCGGAGATATTCAAAAGTCTTGGTAGTTCAACAGATGTTTCGCTTTTGGAAACAAGCACACTTGGTATCATCAATTTAATCTTCACTTTATTATCCATTAAATGGGTTGATAAAATGGGAAGAAAACCTTTGTTGTATACAGGTTCAGTTGGTATGTCGATTGCCTTATTAGCAGTTGGAATGTTCATTTATTTCGAAGCAATGGGTAATTGGGTTTTGCCTTTTCTACTATTATTTATGGCATCGTTTAGTATTTCATGGGGACCAATTGTATGGGTACTTTTATCTGAAATATTTCCCGGTAAAATTAGAAGCCTGGCTTTGGCAATCAGCGTATTCATTCAATGGGTAGCCAATTTTGCTGTCACTCAAATCTTCCCTAGTTTGGTAGAAAATGTTTGGTTAAAAACTCATTTTAATGGTGCATTTCCATTTTATTTATTTTCTGTTATTTGTATGATTTCATTTCTCTTTGTTTGGAAACTGGTTCC
>JBMLOK010000002.1:0-9549 GCA_049243005.1 Bacteroidia bacterium
ACTTCGTCCCCACCAAACTGTCTTTAGGAATTTTGAAAATTAAATCAAAGATACCGGCACTTGAAACCATACCAATTAAAGTATCATTACCCATTATAGAGCAATCTCCTTTTACCAACTCCGGATTGTAGATAGTTAATGTATCTTCGCTTTTCACTAAATAAGGATGGAACTTGAGTTCGCTCCCTGAGATATATAACCTATGAATTAATTTCAAATCAGACTTGAAGTTCTTCAGAATAATGGTGTCTCTATGGTCACTTGTAATCTTATTAAATTCAATTGACATCACAATTGGTTTATAGAATGATAAAATACTATCATAAAGAGGAGAGCCAATAACCAAATAATTGCGATTTAAATCGTTCTCAAAAAAGTCGTAGATCAAATTAGAGTCGGTTATTTTAATTTCATCAATACTTTTATTATGCTGATTATTGTTCGGAACACATGAAATAAATGAATTATAGAATAGTAAAACTAATAGAATGTATTTCATTTTAGGCCAGGGTTTAAATTTGAATACTAATAACCAATATGAATGTTAATCAATTTTCAAAAGTGAGAACAATTAATTGGCATTACGATTATCAGCTTCATTAACTAAAAATAAATTACCGAGACTTTATAGCTTATATTATCCGTTTAAATCAAACTAAACCACAACAAATGAATAATTTTAAATTTATGTTTCTTTTAGTAAGTTCTTAGAATCCTGAAGGGATGACATTATTATAGAAAATAATATATGAAGAAACACCCCCCAACTCTCAACAACGCGGACCAAAGGTCCGCGTTGTTGAGAGTTGGGGGGAATTAGTTTAAGGCATTCTTCTATAAACATGTGACCACCTTCGGGGTCATTAATTTAATTGAATAGAGCAATTTAATTCCAAACCACATATTTAAAATAATTCTTAATACATAAACTGAATTAAAAAAAATACTTCTGTTATACATGCGGATATATGAAATTGGCATTATTAGTAAACAATAAATCAAAATAAAAAGTATCTATCAATGAAGTAAAAAAGCTTTGGACTAAAAGGAAATAATACTTTTAAATATAAAACTGTACTTGAAATTGGGGCCGGAATAAAACAAAAAAGCGATGAAATTTTCACTTCATCGCTTTTCGTACCCGGGGCGGGACTTGAACCCGCACATCTGTTGAGGATACAGGATTTTAAGTCCTGCGTGTCTACCAATTCCACCACCCGGGCGGCTGACTTTTCATCTAATAAAAGATGCTTAGTCTAACAAAAAAAGTTATGGAAATCCACCATAACTTTTTTGTTTTTGAGCGAGAGACGAGACTCGAACCCGCGACCCTCACCTTGGCAAGGTGATGCTCTACCAACTGAGCTACTCTCGCATTTGGGGAGTGCAAAGATAAAAAGAGAAAGTACTTTTGCAAACGTAATTACAAAAAAAATTACTCTTTATTTTGTACTCTCTGATTTTCAAGCCTTCAAAATCTTTTTTATTTCATTTAACTTCAATAAAGCTTCAATTGGAGACATTGTATTGAGGTCGATTTGCTCTAATTGGTTACGAATATTTTGCATTATAGGATCATCTAATTGAAACATGCTTAATTGAATTGGATGCATTTTTGGTCTACCGGCTTCAACAGGATTAATGTTTTCTCTATTTTTTTCTAATTCCTTAAGCATTTCATCGGCCTTAAGTAAAACTGTTTTTGGAATTCCGGCCATCCTGGCAACATGAATTCCAAAGCTATGTTCACTTCCACCCTCTTTAAGTTTCCTTAGAAAAATTACCTTATTGTCTGCTTCTTTAACACCCACATGGTAATTTCTTATTCCATTTCCAGCCTGTTCCAATTCATTTAATTCATGATAGTGTGTAGCAAACAGTGTTTTTGGTCGGTATGGATGTTTATTCAAATATTCGGAGATTGCCCATGCCAATGAAATTCCATCATAAGTAGAGGTTCCTCTACCAATTTCATCAAGTAAAATTAAACTATGACGACTTAAATTGTTGAGAATACTTGCTGTTTCAGTCATTTCAACCATGAATGTACTTTCACCGGAAGATAAATTATCATTTGCCCCTACCCTTGTGAAAATTCTATCAACTAAAGCTATTTTAGCATATGATGCAGGAACAAAACTTCCTATTTGAGCCATTAAAACACATAAGGCAGTTTGTCGGAGAATCGCAGATTTACCCGACATATTGGGACCGGTAAGTATAATTATCTGTTGTGATTCCCTATCCAAAAAAACATCATTGGCAATATATGGCTCTCCAAGAGGTAATTGTTTTTCAATAACAGGATGTCTTGCATCTTTTAAAATTAAATCATCACCATCATGGATTTCAGGTTTGCAATAAGTATTGGCTTCTGCCAACTGAGCAAATGCAAATAAACAATCGATTCTAGCCAGAACCTGAGCATTGGTTTGAATTGGTAATACATAATCTAACAATGAACTAACCAATTCATTATAAATGCGGTCTTCTATTACAGCAATTTTTTCTTCAGCTCCTAGAATTTGCTCTTCATACACTTTCAATTCCTCAGTAATGTATCTTTCGGCATTGGTGAGAGTTTGTTTTCTCATCCAAGTTGTTGGTACTTTATCCTTGTGAACATTTGTTACTTCAAGAAAGTATCCAAATACATTATTATAAGCAATCTTTAAACTTGGAATTCCGGTTGCTTGTTGTTCTTTTTGTTGAAGTTGAAGCAAATAATCTTTTCCTCCAAAGGCTATTTTTCTAAGTTCATCGAGTTTATCATCAACACCATTTTTTATAACATTGCCTTTGTTTGCTGCTATTGGAGGTTCTTCTGTCAGTTCTTTTTCAATTTTATCAATAACCCATTGGCAAGGGTTTAATTGATCTGCCAATTTATGCAACAATGAATTTGGAGAATTTTGCAATAATTTTCGAATAGGTTCCAGTAATTTAAGCGATCTGTTTAAATGCTGTAATTCTCTTGGATTTATTCGACGCATAGCCAATTTAGAAACCAATCTTTCTAAATCACCAACCTGTTGCATTAAATCAATTAATTCTTTTCGTAATTGTTTTTCCTTTTTAGCCTGATCAACAATATCTAATCTTTCTCTGATTAAAATCGGATCTTTTAATGGCATCACCAACCATCTTTTTAAGAGTCTGGCACCCATTGGGCTAACCGTTTTATCGATTACCTGCAACAAAGAAACGCCTTGGTCTCCACTTGCCTGAAGCAGCTCTAAATTTCTAACCGTAAATCTATCAAGCCAAACATATTTTTCTTCATTTATTCTGGAAATGGCTTGAATATGTCCAACCTGCTCGTGATGAGTTTCAGCCAGATAGTGCATACAAACTCCAGCTGCAGTAATAGCAAGAGGCATTTCCTGAATACCGAATCCTTTTAAATTTTGAGTTTTAAAATGCTGTAATAGTTTATCGTAAGCAAATTGATATTGGAAAATCCATTCATCTAAAGGATAAGTATATAATCTTTCACCAAATTGAGATTTAAAGTTTTTCAAATCTTTTTTGGAAACCAAAGTTTCTGATGGCTTAAATCCTTGTATTAGTTTATCGATATAAGAAATAGGACCTTGGGTAGCCATGAATTCACCTGTTGAAATATCTAAAAAGGCAATTCCACAGTTTTCATTTTCATAACAAACTGCGGCTAAATAATTATTACTCTTATTGTCTAAGATTTTATCATTATAACTAACCCCGGGAGTAATTAATTCAGTTACACCTCTTTTAACTATTTTTTTTGTGAGTTTAGGATCTTCGAGCTGGTCGCAAATTGCAACTCGCTCGCCAGCCCTAACTAATTTAGGGAGGTAATTGTCTAATGAATGATGAGGAAATCCTGCTAATTCCACATGGGTTCCTGAACCATTTGCTCTTTTAGTTAGAACAATACCTAAAATTGAAGAAGCTTTTACTGCATCTTCACCAAAGGTTTCATAAAAATCACCTACACGAAACAATAAAACAGCTCCCGGATACTTCGCTTTTATTTCGAAGTATTGTTTCATTAAAGGAGTTTCAGCAATTTCAGTCTTCTTTGCCATGGCAGCAATTTAAGTCAAAGCTTATTAAAGCCCTATACATGTGCATATTTTGGGGGAAATCAACCTAAAAAAACAAAAAGAGGTAAATCCATACAGAATTTACCTCTCTTTAAAATTTAAACTTCTTATAAATCTTTAAGAATCTAACTTACCATTTAACATTGCAATTGCAACGGGTGGTTTTGAATAAAATCCGGTTCCATTGTATTTACGTTTTCCTGGTGCATGGGTACATTCTTCAGAGCAGCAACCTTCCATTTCTTCACTACATTTTTCACACATGTTAAACTGTTCATTGCATTCAACATTAGCGCAATTTAGATTTCGGTCTGTAGCTTCACCACATTTTTTACATTTAGCTATTAAAACCGGATTTACTTTATTGATAGGAACCGAAACCCTTCCATCAAAAACATATAAAACACCTTCAAAATCCTTACCACCTGTATCTTGTGCATATCCAATTATCCCATTATGCATTTGATAAACATCATTAAACCCATTTTCCAATAAGTATGCTGATGCTTTTTCGCATTTAATACCACCGGTGCAATAGGTAATAATTTTTTTATCCTTTAAATTTTCAAGTTCCTTTACTTTTTCAGGAAACTCTCTAAAGTTCTCGATATCTAAAGTTAAAGCATTTTTAAAACGGCCTAATCTTGTTTCGTAATTCGATCTAACATCTAACAAAATTACATCTTCCCTATTCATCATTTCCTGAACTTCGTCTCCACGTAAATGCTTGCCGGTTCTTTTATTAGGGTCGATGTATTTTAATCCGGAATAAACCAATTCCTTTTTATAACGAACATGAATTCTGTTAAAAGCAGGATTTTCAACTTCATCTATTTTGAAATTAACCCCTTCAAATCTTGGATCAGATTTTAAATCATCCATGTAAACAGCACATTGTTGTTTGGTGCCTGAAATTGTGCCATTAATACCTTCATGAGCTAAATAAATTCTGCCAACAATTCCTAATTCAATGCAATATTTAAGGTGATGTTGTGTAAATTCTTCAGCGTCGGGAATTCGGGTATAAAAGTAATAAGCCAGTATCTGATATGTTGATTTTGATTCCATTGCAATTTGCAAAATTAGAAAAAAAAGGAAGCTTTCCGAAATTTTTCAATTGAATTCCGCTGTAAGATTTGAATTTTAGGTTTAGTTTTTTGATAAATCTTATTGGTTTACATATATTTCAAACCATTTTAAAAATATGAAAAGAACAATTTTACTTTTTCTATTTGGCTTGATGCTTTCATTTTCAGCCAGTTCACAGGAGTATGCTTCATCAGAAAATCCATATTACTGGAAAAATCGTAAACCCAATGAGGCATATTGGCAACAAGATGTAAATTATAAAATAAGTGTAAGTTTAAGTGATACAAATGATGTGGTTTGGGGAACAGAGCAGTTGGTTTATACCAATAACTCACCTGATAATTTAGGTCAATTGTATTTTCACTTGTATCAAAATGCATTTATAAAAGGTTCTTATTTAGAAAATCTGAATAAGGAAAATGGTTTCCTTCAAAAATTTGGCAGACATGAAATAGCAGGTAGAGGAACAATTATTAAATCGCTTAAAATAAATGGACAGGCAGTAAAAATAAGTCTTGATAATACCATTTTGAAAGTAGAACTAAATGAACCTTTACAAAGTGGAAAACAGATTACAGTTGATATTGAATTTGAAACCTATTTTGATGATGGGGGTGAACAAAGACGTAGAATGAAATTGTTTAAAGACAATTTTGGAAACAAACATTATGATGGAGTGCATTGGTATCCAAGAATTTGTGTTTACGATAGAAAATTTGGTTGGGAAACCGATCAACATTTAGGAAAAGAATTTTATGGTGATTTTGGATCATTTGATGTAGAGCTAAAATTCCCGCATCATTATATTTTAGATGCAACTGGAGTCATTCAGAATAAAGAGGAAGCACTAAGTAGTGAATTAAGAGCCAAACTCGACATTAAAAATTTTGCGAATAAACCTTGGGAAAGTAAACCAAGCATCATTATTGAACCTGATCCAAGCAGAAAAGAATTCAGAACATGGAAGTTTAAAGCAATTAATGTACATGATTTTGCATGGACAGCAGATCCTACATACAGAATTGGCGAAACTAAATTGAAATTAAAAAACGGACATGAAGTTTCAATTATATCATTGGCTCAGGAACCACATGCAGCCGGATGGCAGGATGCCAGTTCATTTACAGCCAAAGTTATTGAAACTTACAGCAATGATATTGGCTATTATATGTATCCAAAAATGATTGTTGCAGATGCAAGAGATGGAATGGAATACCCAATGCTTACTTTAGATGGAGGAAGTTCACCTGGTTATTATGGATTATTGGCACATGAAGTTGGGCATAACTGGTTTTTTGGAATGGTTGGAAACAATGAAACTTATCGTGCAAGTTTGGATGAAGGTTTTACCCAATTTTTAACTCATTGGAGTACAAGCAGGTTATTAGGTGAATATCCAAAATATAAAGGAAGAGACAAGTATGTAAAAACCCATTATAAACCTGTAAATCTAAGAGAAACAACCGTTTATTTAGGTTATATGAATGATGCTTTGGCTGATGAAGATATGCCGTTAAATACACATTCAGATGATTTTAATTCAGCATTGGGTCATGGTGGCGGATACAGAGCGGTTTATTATAAAACAGCAACCATGTTATACAATCTACAATATGTTTTAGGTGATAGTTTGTTTTTACATTGTATGCAATCGTATTTTAATCAATGGAAAAATTGCCATCCTTATTTTGAAGATTTTAGAGCCAGTATGATTCATTTTAGTAAAACTGATTTGAACTGGTTTTTCGACCAATGGATGGAAACAACTAAAAAAGTTGATTATAAAATTTACAGACCTAAGTTAATTAATTCGGCAGGAAACAATCAATTCAACTATTTAATTAAACTCAGACGAATTGGTGAAATGCAAATGCCAATTGATTTATATGGTGAAACTAAAGAAGGAAAGCCATTTCATTATACGATTCCTAATTCGTATTTCACTAAAAATAGCGCTGAAACAACATTACCTATTTGGAAAGGTTGGGGATTGTTGAACAAAGAGTATACAACACAAATTCAAATTCCGGGAAAATTAAAGTGGATTGCAATTGATACTACTTACAGATTAGCAGATATCAATACATTAAATAACTGCAGTTGTTTTCCTTTGGATATTCAATTCGATCATCAAATTAAAAATCCGATTGATAGAAAACATTATATCTTAAAGTGGAGACCTGATTTATGGTGGAATAATTTAGACGGAGTAAAAGCCGGTTTGCATTTCAATGGAAATTACATGCAAAAGAAACATCAGTTTAAATTGACAGCTTGGTACAATACCGATTTAGGGACCAATTATCCAAATGGATTAGAGCTAAAATCAAACAATACAATAATTGATTATAATTTCTGGTACAAAAACTTGTTGAGTAAAAACACTTATGTTTGGTTGCAATCAAGACAATTAGATGGATTAAATCTACAATTAGCAGGATTAGAGTTTACTCCGGGTAATCAAAACATTAAGGTTTTCATTAAAACCATGACCCGTTTAAGAAATAACAGTAATTTATATGTGCATGGAAATAATTCTAACTTAAATGAAGTATTACTCATCAATGAAAATATCTGGCAAACAGATAGAGAAAATACTACCATAAATTTAGAATGGAGAACAGCAAAAGATTGGGGAAGAAGAAGTCGTTTATTTTATGAAGTTGGTTTAAGAAGTAGCGTATTATCGTCGTTTTATCAGTACAATGGTATAAGTGCAAAAATTAAATCGGAGCATAATTTAGGAAAGATTTATTTGAGCACTAGGTTATTTGGTCAATGGATGGAAGGAAATATTGCTCCAGAATCGAGATTATATTTAGCAGGAGCCAACCCTGAAGAAATGATGGAAAATAAATATGCCAGAAGCACCGGATTTATTCAGAATGATTGGAGTTCAATTGGAACACAAACCAATCATTTTCAAATGGGTGGTGGTTTAAATGTAAGAGGATTTAATGGATATTTACTTCCATTTGAAAATTCTGATTTAACCCAAAGTTATATATTCAATGGAAATAAAGGAGCTTCATTTAGTTTAGAATTGGATTATGATGGCTTATTTAATATCAAACCAAAAGGTATTTTTAAACCATTTCATTTAGATGCATATTTATTTGCTGATGCAGGATTGTTGTACTCAAACTCAACTCCGATAAACGTAACAAATAATAGCAATACCGGTTTAAGAAGTAGTGCCGGACCCGGATTTATGTTACAAATAAAAAAATGGGGGAAATTAGAAGAAATTAAACCTTTGAATATTAGAATTGATTTACCAATATTCTTAAGTAATGCGCCATTTGCAGAAGAAAACAATATTAAATTCAGGTGGTTAATTGGCATCAATCGTTCATTTTAAAATTATAGATATGAAAAGACCTAACGCAGCTTTGTACCCGGCTTATTATGAAAAATATGTAGACCTGGTACCTAAAACAGATAATATACTTGCCGAACTTCATAATCAAATGATGGATACTATTGATTTGGTAACTTCTTTAGATGACGAAACCTTAATGAGTGCTTATGCCCCAGGAAAATGGAGTATACTTGATATTCTAGTTCACTTATTGGATGTAGAAAGAGTATTAACTTACAGAGCATTGAGTATTGCAAGAGGAGATAAAACTCCGTTACCGGGATTTGAAGAAGAAAATTGGGCAAAGGAAGCAAGAGCTAACGACAGAAAAATTCTAAATCTGGTAAAAGAATTTTCATTACTACGTTCGAGCACCATTGAATTGTTTAATAGCTTTGATGAAAAAATGTGGTTGCAAAAAGGAACTGCAAATGGAAATGAATTCATTGTAAGTTCATTTCCGTATATCATTTGCGGACATGAAATTCATCACAGAAATATAATTGAAGAACGATATATTGGAAAATAAGAAAAAGATATGGAAACAGCAGATATGTATATTCTAATCATTCCACTATTGTTTATTTCACTTTACATTTTTACAATAGTTGATATTATCAAAAACAAAAACCTGGAAACCAAAAACAAAGTTTTATGGTTAGTAGGAATAACAATAGTTTCAGGAATTGGCTTGGCCGCATATTACCTTTTTGGTAGAAAAGGAAAACAAAAAACTGAAAACTAATTAATTTCTTGGCTTGAAAAATTCACCTAAAATCCATTTTGGTTTACGGGCTTTTTTCAAGCCAAATTTTTTGATACTATGTTTGTGAATATGCGCCATGGCTTCATCTACAGAATCGGTTATAAAAAAGTAATCTTTTAATTCAGCCGGAGAAATGGTTTGATATTTTACCATGTCATCAATCAATTCAATTAAATTCTTCCAATAATCCTTACCAAAAAGCACCACTGGAAACTCGTTTATTTTTCCGGTTTGGATTAAGGTTAATG
>JBMLOK010000003.1:0-4833 GCA_049243005.1 Bacteroidia bacterium
CCAAAATGCTGAGTCAAATCCGGAGACTGCAAAACTTGGGTTGTTGATATCAGATGCTTCACCCATTCTGATAATAACCATGTTTTTGCTTGGCACAACATATATTCTTTGGTCTTCTGCTCCCATGGCTGCATACATATCTAAGGGTGCATTTGGAATTAATGAACCTTGTGTTACAATTTGACTACCAGGTACCATGAAACTGCTTTTTCCATTTAACCACCATAAATAGCCATAGGAAGGATTGATACTTTGTGAAGATTGTATACTTTCTTTAAAAAAGTTCTCAGGTATTACTTGTTCATTCCCCCATTTACCTTTGTTCAATGCGAGCAATCCAAACTTTGCCATGCTTCTGGTATTACTATGGTAGATTCTAAAAATTACGCCATTGTTCCAAAAACCTTCCATTCCAATTTTATCTGCCAATTTGCTTTGAAAATAGGATTCATAAGTTTGTCCACTTGCCTTTTCTACCACATCCATTAACTTTTGAAAAACATTGTGGTAAGACCACCTGGTGCCCGCATCTGCTAGGTAGGTAAGATTTGATTTAATCACCAATTCCTTTTCATCGTTGATACCAGAATTCATGCTTAATAAATGTTTTACTTGAATCAGGTTTTCCTTTTCTAATGGTTCTGATGTCCATGCTGTACCCAAATAATCTGAAACCTTATTTTGAATGTTTAAGTATCCTTCTTCCTGAGCAATTCCTGTTGTGGCAGATACCAAAGTTTTTCCGGCACTGTTCCATTTCCAGCTTGTAGCAGCATCATGACCATTATAATATTCTTCTACAACAATTTTTCCATTCACTAAAATCATAAACGATTTTGTTCTTTTCTCAACAAGAAAAGTTCTGATACTATCCAATGCATTGAGATTCCAGTTTAAAGATGAAATTGATTTCTTTTCCCAAACTGTGTCTGTTTTAGATGGAAAATACATGGCTTCCGGAGTTTCAACCGGTCTTGAATTTTCATTCTTTTTACAAGCTATAAATATCAAAAAGCCAAAAACAAATAGTAATTTATGATTCATATTTCTATAAAATTAAACCTTTGATACTTTCATTTCGAAAAGGTTTAATCAAAAGTAAACTTTCTTTTAAAATGAGATAACATATATAATAAATCAAATAAAGTATTGGCCTTAAATCATTTCATTGTTAATTTAAAATTTGAGACCCATATATTTTGATTTAAATTCTTATAATTGAAAACAAAACCAAAAAATATGTTAGACCAATTAATCAATTTAGTGAAAGAACATGCTGGAGATGCCATCGTGAACAATCCTGCTATTTCTAATGAATTCAACGATTCTGCTATTCAGGAAACTGCTGGTGGAATTTTTGAAGGATTAAAAAATCAAATTTCTGAAGGAGGTATTTCTTCAATTACCAATTTATTACAAGATGGAAATATCATGAGTAATCCATTGGTTGGACAAATTGGAACGCAGGTAGCAGGTCAGTTAATGAGCAAATTTGGTGTTAATGAAGCTGAAGCAGGGAATATTGTACAGAAGTTAATTCCTACAGTAATGAACCAGTTTGCATCAAAAACAAATGACCCTAACGATTCTGGATTTACCTTAGAAGGAATTACTTCATCATTAGGTGGAGGTGATTTAGGAGGATTGTTAAATTCTGTTTCTGGATTTTTCGGCAAATAAGAAATTATCAGACTATAACATTTGTATTTAAATTGAATATTTCAGAATACGATAGGTGTCTGCACATTTAAAGAACACTCTAATTGAAATTTACTTACTCCTATTTATTAATCCACTAAATCAAGATTAGTTGAATAATGAATAGGAGTTTCTTTTTAAAATAAAACATCTATTGAATTGAGGTGACCAAAGGATTTAAGTTGATGAAGTCATTTTTTTCTTAAAAGTTCAACTCCTTTTAATGAAAATGAAATAATGCTGGGTAAATGACAAAATAGTTTAATTAAAATCTCTATTTTAGTCATATGAAACATTTATACCTATTTACACTTCTTTTTTTACTTCAAATTCATGTAAATGCTCAGGATGGTATAGATTCTTCCTATGGCACAAATGGTAGCATTCAGTTCCTACCTCAATTTTATTCTAAAGGAAGTACTGCAAACTATTACCCAACATTAAGCACTTCAACTGATTCACTTACCCTCTATGGAAGTTGTTTTAATAAAAACGAAAAATGTCTTTTCATCAAAAAATTCAAACCCAATTTAGAAGCAGATACTAATTTCGGAAAAGAGGGAATTCAATATATTCCATTTAAAACCCCAGAAACAATTCTCTTTGTTAGAAAAACAAGTTCGGGTAAATTACTCTTTGCAGGAACCGAAATACAAAATAATTTCAAACAATTTGTTTTGTATCAATACCAGTCAAATGGTAGTATTGATAGTAGTTTTGGCAATTGGGGAAAAAGCAGCATCGACCTTCAATTATACGATGACCTTCCAACCGATATACTTTGTTTGGCTTCAGGAAAAATACTGGTAAGCTGGAATGATCAAATTCAACTAGATCCATCAATTCTTCGACTCAATGAAAATGGCTCAATAGATAGTTCATTTGCTAACAATGGCAAATTAAAAGTTCAAACTCCTTTAGATATCATTGGTTTGAAACTTGCAGTTAAAAGTAATGGCAAGATTTTATTAGCTTGTCAAAAAAACTTTAATAACCCAAAGAAAATAAGTTTGTTTCAGTTTTTGGAAAATGGCCAAATCGATTCTGGATTTGGAAATGCAGGAATACAACACCTTGCTTTAGGAACCGCAAATGATGATTTGATTGGTTTTTTTATCAGTACAAACAATGAATTAAATCTATTAGCAAATGTTCAATTAGGTTCAGCATTTCAATTGGCTCATGTCCTAATAAAACTGGATACAAATGGAAATACAAAAGAGCAATTTGGCTCCTCAGGTGTAGTCATTCTTAAAAACAAATATGTTTCAAATACATTTAGGTTCGAAGAAGACAGTTTTATTCGAATTCATAACAATCTGGGCATTCATAAAATATCATTAAGCGGTAATTTACTTTCATTTGATAGCCTTCCGCATGCATCAGCACTAATTCCGTTTCAGGATAAATGGATTGAATTGAGTAACCAAAACTTTGGAAAATATTCAACTTTAAACAGAAGTTTAATCAATGCTGATTTTAGTCGTAATAACGGACATCCGTTTAATATAAAAAACGAACTCATTGGAACTAATCTGGGATTGATTCAAAGTGGTAAATATGCCACTGATTCCAGAAATGGCAAAAACTTGATTATGTTTTCGGCAAGTATACCATTTGGTGAAATTTATAAAATAATACAAGTAAACCAAGATGGTTTAATCGATACTTTGTTTGGTGAAAATTTAGGTCCGGAAATACAAGTTCCGAGGTCAATTTTTAGTTCAATCAATATTAAATGGGAGTCCGATAATAGTTTTTTAGTAGCAATTAAAGACAGTGGCGATGCTGTTCTTTATAGGTTTAGTTCAAGTGGAGTTTTAACTGAATCCTTTCGTTTTAAAAACGAATTTCACTACAATACTATCCAAACAATTAAAATTGCGATTGATAATAAAGGAAGAGTATTACTTGGTACTTTGAGGGTTTTCAGAATAAATGAAAAGGGTAAAGAAGACAGCCTATTTAAAAACAATTTCAGAGGTCCGGTTCATTCTATTTTTGCTTCAAAATCCGGAATCATTTACGCAGGTCTTGATAGTTTTGTTACAGCATTATATTCAAATGGAAATATAGTTGAGAACTTTGGAAATAAAGGACAATTTATTAGTAAAACAATGGGTTACCAAGGAGTTAATTATTATTTTAAATGTATAGAAATAAAGAGTTCAGCAGATGGTCGAAATATTATTCTGAATGTATTCACAAACTTTTGGCAAGATAAGGTTACCAATTTATTTAAAAACCAGTTATTCAAAATGGATTTTAATGGTAAAAATGTTAAGGAATTATTTAATAAAAACACAGAATATACTACTTTCAATGTCCAATCATTTCCTAATTCAGGATTGGTTTACATGGAACAAAAAACAGGAATGAATCAGGATAGTACTAATCTTCAAAACAACCCTTTTATTGTGCTTAAAAACGATTCTGTTGAAGGAATAAGCAAGAATAATTTAAATGGTATCCGTTATAAACCAGTAAATTATCAAAAACTTCTTCCTTATGAAAATGGAGGGTTAATTTGGTTAAGAATAAGGAACGCTTCATTTAGTTTTACTAAATTAAAATTTGAAAAAGGAAAGGAAAATCAAATTGGCTCAGACAGCATTCTAACAAGTAAAAGAATAGTAGGCTTTGGGGAAAAAGTAGAATTACAATGCAAAAACCTAAATGAAAATTCAAGTTATAAATGGTCTATTGAGCCTAATACTTTCAGGTATTTGAATGAAACAGATAGTTCATCAATGAGACCACAAATAGTATTCAACAAAAGTGCTTATTATTCTATACGTGTTGTAGTCACACAGAAAGATAGTACTTATGAAATGTTATATCCTTCATATGCTTTATTGAAACAGGAATTGGATTTTACAAAAAGTACAGAGCAACCTCAACTCAACGAAAAAATGAGTTTAAAACCTGTATTAAATGGAGAACCATTAGCTTATCATTGGAGCTTTAGTCCGAATGATATTGAGTATTTAAATGGAAGTGATTCAAACACGAAGGAGCCAGAATTTAAATTAAGTCAAAGAGCTTGGTACGATGTTCAACTACAGGTTGTATTTGCGGATACTACCATTGAATTGAAAAAAATTAATTTCATTTATATTACTGCAGTTGGATTAA
>JBMLOK010000004.1:0-1818 GCA_049243005.1 Bacteroidia bacterium
TGCCAAGTGGAAAGAAAAGGAAGCGTCATAAAATCGCGACCCACAAAAGAAAAAAACGCCTAAGAAAAAACAGGCACAAGAAAAAGTAAGCTAAATAGCCGAAGGGCTGTATCAAATAGAATAAGATTTGAAGTAAACTCAAATTTAAATTTCTTTGATACAGCCCTTTACTTTTCTTAAATCAAAACACCTCTCTTAAGTTATCCAAGTTTTACCCTCCCCCTTCATTTACCGCGGCTTTGCCGTAAAAATTTTATAGCGTGAATTACGAATTAATCATCAATTCAAACCCTTCGGGAGGGATAGATATTGCTCTTCTTAAAAACAAGAAGATTATCGAACTGCACCATGAAAAGGAGAATAATAATTACCTGGTTGGTGATATTTTCTTTGGAACAGTTGGAAAAATAATGCCCGGTTTAAATGCAGCATTTATTGATGTTGGGCATGAAAAAGATGCATTCCTTCATTACCTCGACCTTGGACCTCAAATCAATTCGCTTTCTAAATTTGTTAGAATGCTTAGAAACGATAAACCAAAATCGTTTGAGTTAAGCGAAAAATACATTGAAGAAGACATTCAGAAAAACGGGAAAATAACCCAAATCCTTAAACGCAATCAGCAAGTTCTTGTACAGGTAAGTAAAGAACCTATTTCAAATAAAGGTCCTCGTTTAAGTTCCGAAATTTCTTTAGCAGGCAGATTTTTAGTTCTTATTCCTTTTGATAATGCTATCAGTATTTCTAAAAAAATAGCAAAAAACGAAGAAAGAAAACGTTTAAAAGAAGCAGTAGCTGCAATTAAGCCTGAACATTTTGGTGTTATTATTCGCACAAATGCCGAAGGAGTAAGCATTGAAGATTTACAAAACGATCTTAAAGACCTTCACAATAAATGGAAAGAAATGTGCTCAGTTTTAATTGATGCAGTTCCTCCTCAAAAAGTTTTAGGCGAAAATAACAGAACTCTTACCCTAGTTAGAGATTTAGTTAATGAAGAATATATTGGTATTCATGTAAATGACCCTTTCCTCTTCAATAAAATTAAGGTTTACTTACAAAGTAATTCTCTTGAACTAGCCAAAATAGTAAAACTATACAATGGCAAAGTGCCAATGTTCGAACATTTTGGTATCGACAAACAAATTAAAACAAGCTTTGGTAAAGAAGTGAATTTCATGGGTGGTTCATATTTAATAATTGAACATACCGAAGCACTTCATGTAATTGATGTAAACTCCGGAAACATTGCTAATAAAGGCGAAAATCAAGAAGAAAATGCATTAAAGGTCAATATCGAAGCTGTTGAAGAAATTGCTCGTCAATTACGTTTACGCGATATGGGTGGCATAATCGTTCTCGATTTAATCGATTTGAAAAATGCCGGAAATCGCCGTGAAGTTTATGAAAAACTAAAAGAGGCGATGAAATCTGATCGTGCAAAACACAAAATTTTGCCGATGAGTCCATTTGGTTTGATTCAAATTACACGTCAAAGAGTTCGTCCTGAAATGGCCGTTGAAGTGATGGAAAAATGTCCTGCTTGTATGGGAAGTGGCGAAATTCAATCGAGTGTTACTATTCTTGATGAAATTGAAACACAATTAAATTACCTAATTGAAAACCTTCATTTAAAAGGATTAAGCATAGAAGTGCATCCATACATTGCAGCATTTATTACTCAAGGTTACTTTAAATCACCAAGATTTAAATGGTGGTTTAAATACAAACAATGGATTAAAATAAAACCAAATCCATCTTTACACTTGGTTACTTCAAGATTCTTGAATTCAAGTGGAGAAGAAATACTAATTTGAT
>JBMLOK010000005.1:0-5486 GCA_049243005.1 Bacteroidia bacterium
AAGAGTTAAAAAACGATTTGGTAAATTTAATCTAGCGTCTTTTATTGATGAGTTTATACAATTCATCAAGCTTAGGAGTAAGTACAATTTCTGTACGTCTGTTCTTAGCTCTACCTTCAACAGTTTCGTTGTTTGCACGTGGTTGAAACTCACTTCTACCGGCCGCAGTTAAGCGTTTTGGATCTACGTGGTGTGCATCTATCAATAAACGTACGATATTATTTGCTCTCGCTGTACTCAAATCCCAATTATCGGCGAAAGTTGCTGTTTTTATTGGCTTATCGTCGGTATGACCTTCAATTAAAATATCGATATCAGCATTTTTATTCAATACATCAGAAAGTTTTTTAATTGCATCCATACCCTTTTCTTCAACCTCTGCACTACCCGACTTAAACAACAATTTATCGCTTAATGAAACGTAAACTTTACCATTTTTCATTTCAACCGTCAACTCATCAGAATTAAAGCTTAAAAGTGCTTTTTTAACGATATCATTCAAAGCATTGGTAATTGAATCTTGGCGACGAATAATGGCTTCCAGTTCAGCTAGTTTCCTTTCCCTGGCCAATAATTGATCACCCTTTTCTTTCAAAGCAAGATTTAATTGTTCAGTTTTACTTAAACTCGATTTGATTAAATCTGTATATCTATCATTCATTTCTGAATAATCAGATTGAAGTTTGTTATGTTTCTCAGTTAAAGATTGAAACCTGCTTTGTAAATCACGGTGAAGTGAATCAAGCAATCTATATTGAATTCCTCTTTCGGCTGTATCTTTATTAAATGCAAGAACTAACCTATGTAAGGAATCTCTTTGGTAAGTAGCCATATCGAGTTTTTTCGACATGAAAAAATTATGCGATTTCTGACTCAATCCCTTTGGATCTTTAATTTTACCTTTTGGCTCTAACTCTTGTGCAGTAGATTGAAAACCAAGCATTAAAATTCCTGCAAATAGCAGTGAAAATATAGATTTACGCATATTGCGAAGTTGGAATGCTAATGTTATACAAACAAGAGTTAGCCATTGAAGTTATCAATAGAAAATGTGTACTGCCTACAAAAAAAAACAAGGGTGAAACAAACCTAAGTTCATTTCACCCTTGTTAATTATTCGAAAAGAAAATTACTTCTTGTTCTTTTTGTCGAAATCGATAACGATTGGAGTTGCAATACCAATTGAAGAGTAAGTACCAAAAATAATACCAACCAACATTGCAAAGTTAAATCCTCTGATTACATCACCACCAAAAATGAACAATACCAATGTTACCATAAATACAGTTAATGAGGTAATGATAGTACGGTTTAATGTGTTGTTTAATGCATCATTAATAACTTTTTGTTTATTGGTTTCATGGTGATGAGTTCCTAAGAATTCACGAATCCTATCGAATACAACCACCGTATCATTGATAGAGAAACCAATGATGGTTAATACTGCAGCAATGAAGGTTTGGTCAACTTCCATAGGGAAAGGTAAAATTCCATCAAAAATTGAGTAGAAACCTAACATCATCAATACGTCATGTGCCAAAGCAATTGTAGCCCCTAAAGCATATTGCCATTTTTGGAAACGTACTAATACATATAAACCAATTCCTAATAAGGCAAGGATAGCAGCCCAGATTGATGCTACTTTGATATCGTTTGCAATGGTAGGACCAACTTTAGCAGAACTTAAAATTTTTGTAGAAGGATCAATTGTTTTTAAACCTTCATTTAATTTTCCTTCAACAATCTCTGAAACATTTGCACTTTGATCATCAATCATGAAAGTAGTGGTAATTTTATATTTACCATCTGTACCAAATGTTTTTACTTCAGGAGCAGAACCAAATGGAGTTTCCAAAGCTGTTCTAATATCTGTTGAGCTAACAGGTTTACTGAATTCAACAACATATGTCCAACCACCTTTAAAATCTACACCTAGTGTAAATCCTTTAGTGAAAATTGAAATCAAACCAATTAAGATGATAATTCCTGAGAAAGCATAAAACTTGAAACGATTTTTTACGAAATCGAAATTTAAGTTTTGGAAGGCTGATTTAGAGAATTCACGTGAATACTTAATAATAGTGCCTTTATCCAATTGCCATTCAGTGATAACACGGGTTAATAATACCGCAGTAAACATTGAAGAAAGAATACCGATAATCAAAGTAATTGCGAAACCTTGAACCGGACCTGTACCAAATGAATAAAGTACGATACCAGCCAATAAGGTTGTTAAGTTTGAGTCAATAATTGAAGAAGCAGCATGTTGGTAACCATCTGTAATGGCATTTTTCAAACTTCTTGCACTTAATAATTCATCTTTAACTCTTTCATTAATTAACACGTTTGCGTCAACCGCCATACCAATTGTTAATACGATACCTGCAATACCAGGTAATGTTAATGCAGCACCTAAAGATGCAAGAACACCTATAATAAAGAATACGTTAATTAATACTGCAAAGTTAGCTACATAACCAGAGTTGTTATAATAAACAACCATGAATACAAGGATAACAATAGTTGCAATAACCATCGACCATAATCCTGAGCTAATTGCTTCAGCACCTAAAGTAGGACCTACCACAGCTTCTTCAACAATTCTAGTTGGAGCAGGTAATTTACCGCTCTTTAAGATATTAGCTAAGTCACCAGCTTCTTCTAAAGTAAAACTACCTGTAATAGAAGAACGACCATTAGGAATTTCACCTTGAACGTTTGGTGAAGAGTAAACTACATCATCCAATACAATTGCAATTGAATGGTTAACATTGTTTTTAGTAAGGTTTTTCCAGATTCTGGCACCTTCACTATTCATATTCATTGTTACTTCAACATCACCTGTTGGGCTTACATCTTTACGAGCATCAATTACTTTATCACCAGTTAAAGAAGCAGAACCATCACGGTCTGTTTTTAAAGCATGCATGATTACACCTTCTTGATTTTCACCAAAACCTTTGTACTCCCATGCAAATTTGATATTAGAAGGCAAAGCTAATCTAACTTCAGGACGAGCTAATAAAGCATTAATTTTAGCAGTATCTCTGATTGCAGCAGTACCGCAACTTGAACCTTTAGTAGACAACATACCTTTGTCATCAGCAAAAGGACGTAAGTAAGCGAACAAAGGATTTTCCTTTGCAAACTCTTCAAATGATTTTTGATCAGCAGCAGCTGTATCTTTTTTGCTTGTATCAGCTGCAGCAGTTGTTGGTTTTGAAGCTGAACCTAAACTTGCCAAAGCACTTTTAGTTGTATCAGCAGCAGTAGCACTAGTATCAGTTCCAACAGGAGCTGATTTTTCTGCAACCAAAGATTTTTTCAAAATATCGTTTGCCTGACTTAAATATTTAAAAGCTTCAGGATTATCGAAAGTTTGGAAAAATTCCAATTTAGCAGAACCTTGTAAGTATTTACGAACCCTTGCAGGATTATCAACACCTGGTAATTCAACTAAAATTCTTCCGCTACCTTCTAATTTTTGAATATTAGGTTGAGTCACACCGAATTTATCGATACGAGCACGTAAGATTTGGAAAGAACGATCGATTGCTTGGTTAGCTTCATCGTGGATATAAGCCAAAACTTCTTGGTTAGTTGAAGAAAGTTTTATTCTATCGCGGTTGCTAGGATTTGCGAAAATTGCAGAAAGTTTAGCATTTGGAGCTATTTCGTTGTAAGCTTCACCAAATAAAGTAACATAATCTTTCTGACTTGTTTTTAAAGCCTCACGAGCTTGTTCAATTGCTTTATTAAAGTTAGGGTCAGCATTGTTATTAGCTAAACCACGAACCAAATCAGCCAAAGAAACCTCAAGGGTAACGTTCATACCACCTTGCAAGTCGAGACCTAAATTTAATTCACGCTCTTTACATTGTAAATAGGTGAACTTTTTGATACCGAGGAAATTGTACACCGGTAAACGCGAAACTGAATCGAGGTAATTACGCTCTAATTCAACATTGCCATTGGCATATGCCTCGGCATCCTTCTCTACTAAGTAAGTTTTCGCAGTAAATGATAACTGGAAAATACTTACCAACACTAAGGCAATCGCAAAAAACTTAACTGCTCCTTTACTTTTCATTGTTGCTATCTATTCTATATAATATATCTATTCTTCTAAGGGTGGCAAATATAAGGGAGGGCATTAGTAAAAGCAAAAAAGGTTTAAAATTTTGAAAATCATTATTTTAAGCGGGTTTTGGTCATTTTTTTGGATTTCTGAGCCCTTTAATATACAATCTGTGGGAAAGTGAAAGCCCATGATTTGACTCCTTGGCTTAGTTTCGTTAGTACAAAATTTTCTGTAAAATCACATGGAACAACAAGCTGGTTTAAATTTATTCGAATTAATTATCAAAGGTGGTGTCATTATGATTCCTATTGGATTTCTTTCACTTTTGAGTATTTATTTTATTATTGAAAGATGGGTATTTATTAACCAGGCATTCAAAATTGAAGCAAATTTCATGGCAAATTTGAATGATTTATTAGGAAAAGGTGATATTAAAGCAGCAAAAGCCTATTGCCAAAGATTAAATACTCCCATCTCCAGAGTTATTGAAAAAGGAGTTAACCGCATCGGTAAACCTATTAAGGATATTGAAAGTGCTATGGAAAGTGCGGCTGGTATTGAATCAGATAAATTAGAGAAAAATTTAGGATTCTTAGGATTAACTGCCGGTATTGCTCCGATGTTAGGTTTTATAGGTACCATTTCAGGTATTATCAAAATTTTCTATAATATTTCTGTAAGTGATAATATCAGTATTGGAATTATTGCAGGTGGTTTGTATGAAAAAATGATTACTTCAGGCGCTGGTTTAATTGTTGGGGTATTGGCTTATGCCGGTTATCATATATTAAATACCAGAATCGACAGATTTAACCATAAAATGCAAATTAATGCTATTGAGTTTATTGATATTTTAGAAAGCTAAACCTATCTGAAAATAAATTATGAATTTCAGAAGAAAAAAGAAATTTGAAGCAGAGGTATCAACTTCCTCATTAAACGACATCATGTTTTTCCTGCTGTTGTTTTTCCTGATTATTTCAACAGTTGCTAATCCCAGTGTTATTAAGGTTTTACTACCTAAAGCAAATAATAACCAAACTTTAAATAAAAAGCAGGTTACACTTACTATTAATAAAAGTAAGGAGTATTACTTAAATGATAAACTAATTGTTCCCGCTGATTTAGAAAGTAGAATTCAACAAGAAACCGCTGGTGTTCCTGACCCTACGATTGTATTACGTATGGATGCAGAATTAACCATTCAGGATTTAGTTGATATTCTTGCAACCGGAACAAAACTAAAAGTAAGAGTTGTAATGGCTACACAAGCGATGAATTAAGGGAAAAAGAAGTATTGAGGTAATCAAAAATAAGCTCCGTACTATTTCAAAACTGAATCTTTAATAGTACTAAAAACGCTTTTTATTAATAAGGTCTAACAGTATCTGCTTCTTGTAGGTGT
>JBMLOK010000006.1:0-6182 GCA_049243005.1 Bacteroidia bacterium
AAAATTGGATTGTTCCCAACATCACCCGAATCTAACCAGGTTAATTTTGTTTTACCACCAAGCGCTTCAAACATAAATGTGGCTTTAGTAGTAATGGTGCCCTCATTCATCCATAAATCGTAATCAATACGTTCATTTATTTGGCTATTGCTGATATTTAATCTGCCACAACCATATAATCCACCTCTAAAATACTGACGAGCACCTGTACCTTCACTATTTCTTGAATAAAAGAAAACCAGAGAACTATCAAGTTCTGTGTTCCAAGGACTCCAATCTTTCCAGTTTTTCATGTTGTTTAAATATTGAAATGTTTGATTAACAGGACGGTTCACTACAATTGATTTCTCAATTCTATACGTGTGAGGTAAAAAGAAAGCGATGCCTAAAAACAATGCTACTAATAAAAAGATGCCGAGAAATACCCTAAATAATTTCATTCTGTATTTGAATTGACTGCAAATCTAAAATATTTGTCGAGCTATTCACCGACCATTTTATACCAATTACCGATTTTTCTTTCAATTGGGCCGAATTTCTAAAATGGGCAGCACGCATGATAATACCTTTGACCTATCAAAACGAAACAAATTATGGAAATCATAGAAACAAAAACAAATGAAAACGGAACTTTTGAAGAGAACAAAGTTCCAAATCAAGAAAACGGAAAAAATGGTTGGGATGGAAGAATTCTAGCCGGAATATTATTGGCATCATTTGGTGGTTTATTTTTAATAAGAGAATTAGGAGTTGAACTTCCTTCTATCATATTCACCTGGCCAATGTTATTAATTGGAATTGGATTATATACCGGAGCTCGACATAATTTCCGTAAGCCGGGATGGTTGGTTTTAATTTTAGTTGGTTCAGTATTTTTAGTTGGAAAAGCATTTCCGGATTTAGAATTCCAAAGATTTTTCTGGCCAATTTTATTAATAGGTGCAGGTTTATTCATGGTATTTAAACCAAAAAGAAATAAATCAGAGTTTGGTGGCCACCATTTTAAAAACAGACATTTTCGTGGAAAACAGTATGATGGAACCCGATCTTTTGATATAGGTTATAATGAACAATCTACAAGCGAAGATTACTTAGAAGTAGTTGCCATTTTTGGAGGAACAAAACGAGTTGTATTAAGTAAAGAGTTTAAAGGTGGTGAGATAAATGCCATATTTGGTGGCTCTGAAGTAAATTTAATGCAAGCTGATATTGATGGAAGAGTGATTTTAGAAGTAAATAATATTTTCGGTGGTACTAAATTATTGGTTCCGGCTAATTGGAATGTTCAATCTGATATTGTAACTATTTTAGGTGGTGTTGAAGACAAAAGACCAATGATGGCGCCGGGTTCATCAGCAAATAACAAAGTTTTAATTTTAAAAGGAGCTTGTGTTTTTGGTGGAGTAGATATTAGAAGTTACTAATTATATTTTATGAACTGGTATACTGCAAAATTGGTTTATATTATCGAAAAGAATTTCGAAAAGCAGGCCACTGAAATAGAAGAAAAATTGGTTTTGATTGAAGCATCAACACGTGTTGATGCTTTAATTAAAGCTCGTCAGATTGGAATTGAAAAACAAGAACAAATCAGTTTATTCAATGGCAACTCACTATTTTGGAAATTTATGGATGTTGTTAGCTTAGATTTGATTGAAAATTGGGATTCAGGAATTGAAATTTACTCCTGCATCAAGGAAATCGATTCAATCAATCAGCTTGATTATTTTAAGTACCAAGGACACAAACTAATGATAGATTAATTTTATGCTATTAAACATTTCCTTTAAAAGAGTATTTTATTTGTTTGGCATTTGGTGGTTGTTATGGTTTTTTATCATCGCTTTTGTTCAGAATAATTTTGGGTTAAACTGGAAGCTGGCATTTACAGATAGTGCGATAACGAATCTATTATTGGCTATTTCGGGATATGTAATTTATATCACCTTAAAATATTATCAGCCAACCAATGAAAACTTTTTTTATTTACGACTTTGGGTTGTATTAATAGCAATTATCAATTCGGCAATACTGTACTATGTTTTACCGTATAATCCTTTTGCCGATGCGAATTACTTATCCTTATTAGATAATGGTTTGTATTTAAGATTTTCTTATCAGTTTTTGATGTTAGCAACCATTACAATGATTAACTGGATGGGTGCTTATTTTCTAAACAAACAGGAATTGGAACAACGAAGAATTGATGCAGAAAATCTTAGTAAAGAGGCTGAATTGTTGAACCTAAGAAAGCAATTGCAACCACATTTTTTGTTTAATAGTTTGAATTCTATTCATACTTTGGTAGGTTCTAAACCACAAGAAGCCAGAGAAATGATTGAACAGCTTTCAGGTTTTTTAAGACATACCTTGAGGAAGAACGATCAGCAATTGATTTTTTTAAAGGAAGAATTACAGGGACTTCAACTTTACCTGGATATTGAAAAGGTAAGATTTGGTAATAGATTAGATGTGATTGTAAATACCCAAGGTTCATGTTTAGATAAAAAATTACCTGCTTTAATTTTACAGCCTTTGGTTGAAAATGCAATTAAATATGGTTTGTATGAATCGCTTGATAAAACAAGTATAGAAATCAATACTACTTGTTTTGAGAATGAATTAAAAGTTGAAGTTAAAAATCCATTTGACATGGAACTTAATAAACATAATGCAGGAACCGGATTTGGATTAAGCTCAGTTCAAAGGCGTTTGTTTTTATTATATTCACGTAATGATTTACTTCACACAGAAAGAAAAGAAGGCTTTTTTATTTCTACGATATTAATTCCGCAGCATGATTAAATGTTTAATAATTGATGATGAACCTTTAGCAAGAGCAATGGTTTTGGAATACCTACAAGCCTATCCTGAAATTGAAGTTCTTGCTGAATGTGGTGATGGATTTGCAGGAGTTAAAGCCATAATGGAACACAAGCCTGATTTAGTTTTTTTAGATATTCAAATGCCTAAAATAACAGGATTTGAAATGTTGGAATTGATTGAAGAAAAACCTGCTATTATTTTTACAACGGCTTATGATTCTTTTGCATTGAAAGCATTTGAGGCTCATGCAATAGATTACTTGCTCAAACCAATCAGCTTGCAAAGGTTTGATGCTGCAATCAAAAAGTTCAAACTGATGTTACCTGACAATTCACCTAAAATGAAGTTAGATGAATTGTTAGAAGAGGCATCGGCACAAAAAGAGAATCACGACAGAATTATTGTAAAGCAAGGAACACAAGTAAAGATTATTCCTATTGAACAAGTAATACGTTTGGAAGCTTATGATGATTATGTAAAAATCAGGGTAGAGGAACATACTTATGTGAAGAAAAATACTTTGTCACATTATGAGAAATTACTTCCTGAAAATAAATTTATTAGAGTTCACCGCTCACACATGTTGAACCTAAGTTTCTTAAATGGATTTGATGGACACGATTATTGTCTATTAAAAAATGGCGAAAAAATCCCGATAAGTAAAACGGGATATCAGAAATTAAAAGTGATATTAGGGATATAAAAAAAGCGGCCTTGGCCGCTTTTAATGTTATTTAGAAATCTCCAAGATTGTACATAAGACCTAGGCCAAATACGGAATTAGAGCCACTTAATCCTTTAAGGTAAGAAACTTTTACTCCATAACTTTGCTCTCTAAACATGAATTTCACTCCACCATCTACATAAATTCCGGCTGTAGATGAAGTTCCGCCACCCCAAGTGCTTTCATATGCCATATAATTATAACCAAAGCCACCACCTACGAATCCTCCAAAATCTGAAGAAGCATCGCTATTGGCTGCATGACCAAAATTCAATTCGCAAGTAAGCGGAATATCAAGTAGGGCAGTACCACCTGTTCTTGAATTAAGTGAAAAACCACCTCCTAAATGAGAGCCAATCGATAAGTTTAAGTCATTTCCTAATTCAAGGAAATTTAATCTAGGGGAATAGTTAAATCCATAACCACTACCTGCTTCTGAGGTATTGCTAAATGAATAAGCTGTCAAACCTAATGAATGCATAAATTCAACCTGGGCGTTTGTATGTTTTAAACATACAGTTAGTAATACAGCGATTGCTAGTTTAATTGTTTTTTTCATAGCTAATTTAAATTTTAAATAATTGTGTTAATTGATTTTTTGTTTTTAATCTTTATAAATTTTAAAGGATTTTATTCGAAAGATTTGAAGCGTTTTTTTAGTTGAGGTACAAGTTATTTTTCGATTGAAATAGTATTTTATTAAATAAAAGATTCTTTAAAACCAGGCCAATATTTGTTTAAAGAATTCGTTTGATGGATTTGATTAGAATTAATTATTTTAGAGTATTCCTAAATTATACATCAAGCCTAAGCCATAAATTTTATTTTCACTTTCTGCATCTTTTAGGTACGAAAATCTTACTCCAAAACTTCTATCCATAAAATAAAATTTCACGCCTCCGTTTATATAAAGTCCTTCTATACTATATTCACTTGTAGAGCCACTATTTGTTTTATATAACATCAGATGATTTCCCAATCCTGCACCAAAAAAACCTCCAAAATCCAATGCAGATTCATCATTGGCGGCATGACCAAAATTAACTTCTCCTAATACGGGAATATCTGCAAAATAATTAGTTCCAATTGAACTTGAATTTTTAGCAAGTCCAACTGAAAAATGTGTACCTGCAGAAATATTTACTTCATCAGAAATAGTCAATAAATTTAACCTTGAAGAGATTGTAGCTGAATGTCCAAGTCCTGTATAAGCCGGATTCGAAATAGCGAATGAAGTGATCCCAATAGAATTATAATGAATGAGTTGTGCAGCAGATTGTTTCAAACCAAAGGTTAGCATCGAGAGAATTGCTAGGGTAAGATATTTTTTCATAGGTATTATAAAAATGCAAAATATTAAATTTTGGATAAAATTTTGACTTTTTTGATTTTGGCTTAAAAAAATTACGAATAACGTCACCTTAGGTTAAGGTGTTAGATTTTAAATTATAAATTGAAAGGGTAGATTATGAGTGCTTAAGTTTATTATTTAAATAAATTTGTCATTCAATTAATGTTAATTGAAACTTTAATAAATCTAGTTTGGTCAAAAAGAACTTTCTTGAAATAAGTAAGTTGTAAGAATTTATAGCACCGTAAAATACTTCTAGATTTTTAAGTAATCATTTTTATTTCTTCGATTACTTGGTCAAATGTTTTTGTTTCAATTTCTAAATCTAAAGGGAATCCTTTTTCTTTAAAATATTCCCATTTTACTTTACCCGGTATTTTTAAGGCTTCAATCTTATCTCCTTTACAATTCACTTTTTCCTCAATAGCATATTTTAAATTCCTGTCTATGTAGATTTCAAACTGCTTACAAGGGAATTGGTTGTTTTCAGAAATTAAATATTGTTCATCCAACATATACAAACATTGCCCGTCTTTTAATTCAATTAAGTAATGTGTTCCTTCATCATTTTTTTCTGAAAATTCTATAATTCGTGTAGCACTAATTTCAATAATGTTAATAGTTTTACTTGTTTCAATATGTTTCAAATCTAATAAGAACTGTTTGTCATTCTTTCTGTTTTTATATTTATTTTCAACTAGTATCCATATTGTTACCGGACAAATTCCTATTAGAAATTTTGAAATCAACGACCAATTTGATTTATCATAATTATAAATATGAATAGCAAACAAAATGCATAGAAAGCACACGATTAAAATGGCTGGCCAGTTTAAATTCCGATTAAGTTTATTCTCTAGCTTTTGAATATATCTGGAGAGTATTTTGATTTCAATATTGTTAAGTTGTCGATTTTTAGTTTGCATAATAAGCCACTTAAGTTCTTGCTCGCTTATAATATTCTGTTTAAATAATTTAAATTAAACAAAAAATGATTGTTTAATTGGTTTTCACTTTTACTTCTCATGCAAACAAATTCCATTACCATCAACATCTTTGGTCCAGGCAAATGTTCCCCAGGGAGTTTTATCAATCCTCTCCATTTCAATTCCTTTTGATTTTAAATTACTTATTTCAATTTCTATATTTTCCGTTTCAACAATCATTCCATGGAAAGTAGAAAGTGAGATTGTGGTGGTTTGATTAGGTAATCCCATTTGAATCCAGGTTTCTCCATGTGCAGCAGGAGCTTCAATTAAAACTTCAAAGCCTAAGTTCAAA
>JBMLOK010000007.1:0-2298 GCA_049243005.1 Bacteroidia bacterium
TTCATTTGATGAAGTGATTTTGCCAGTTCTGTTGATATAATGCCATTGGCACCTAAAATGGTTTGCATGTTTTTAAATTTTATTCAAAAGTATGTAGCACAATTACTATCAAAAACAAAACCCCGACCAATTGCAGAAACAAGAGGACGGGGCTTCAAAAAGGAATACCGAAACGACTATTTTCCTTTGAAAGGAATTTCTATTGCATCACCCCAAAGACCTTCAATATCATAAAAATCTCTTTGTTCTTTTTGGAAAACATGGGCAACAACATCAATATAATCAGTTAAAACCCACTCTAAGTTTTCATAACCTTCGCGGTGCCAAGGTGATTGATTCAGGTGTTTTTTTACTTCATCTTCTAAACTTCTCGAAATAGCTTCAACTTGTTTGTCGTTACTGGCACTGCTTATTACAAAAAAATCGGCAGATGCTCCGGGAATTTTTCTCATATCAAGAACGCGAATGTCTTCGGCTTTCTTTTCAAACATACCTTGAGCTACAGTTAAAGCAAGCAAAGTACCCTCATCCATTATTTCTACAACTTTAGCTTTTTTAACTGCTGGAGTTGCGGTTTTTGATGCTGTTACTTTTTTCGCGGCTGCTTTTTTCGCTACAGGTTTTTCTTCTTCAGTGGTCTTTTTGGCTGCAGTTTTTTTCGCAGTTGTTTTCTTCACTGCAACTTTTTTTGCAGTTGTTTTCTTCACAGGTGTTATTTTTTCGGTGCTTTTGGCCATTTTTACAGAGGACTAATTTTGGCGCAAATTAAGCTTTTTCAAACAAATGACTCAATTAACAGGTTCATACACAATTTTCTTAGAAGAAACTTCATCAACAAATGAAGCTTTAAAAATAGAAGAACTCAATAAAAAACTGCCTGAAGGTGCTGTATTGTATACGAATTTTCAGTTAAAGGGAAAAGGACAACAGGAAGCAAAATGGGAATCAGAACCTCATAAAAATATTTTACTCAGCGTTTTATATTATCCTGTTTTTTTGAAACCGGAGGAGCAAATGTGGTTAAATATGGCAATTAGTTTGGCCTGCAAAAAGTTTTTGTCTCAATTAATGCCCGAAAAAGAGGTTTTCATAAAGTGGCCAAATGATTTGGTTTGTGAAGGAAAAAAATTGGGTGGGATTTTAATCGAAAATTCTCTTCAAGGAGCCAAAATTAGAAGTAGTATTGTTGGAATTGGAATCAATGTAAATCAAATTGATTTTACTATTGAAAAGGCGGGCTCAATTTCTCAAATCACCAATAAAGAATTGAATATAAAAGAATTGAGGCAATCTCTTTTTCTTTGTTTAGATGAATATTATTCACTTTTAAAAGCAAAACAGTTTAGTTCCATTAAATCTCAATACGAAAACTACCTTCTTTTTAAAGGAAAAGAAGCCTTGTTTTTAATTGATGGAAATGAAGTAAACGCAACTGTTTTAGGAATTGGTAATTATGGAAAGTTACATTTGCTTATAAACGATGAAATTAAAAGTTTTGCAAACAAGGAAATTGTCTTTTGTAATTTATCCTAAATTCAAATGAAACAACTAGTTATAGATATTGGTAATACAAGAAACCGGGCAGCAGTTTTTTATAAGGAGGAAATGCTTGATTTCTTTGAGTTTGATGAACTTTCATTAGATTATTTTAGCTCATTAAAGTCTAAATATCAATTTGATAAAACTTTGATTTGTAGTGTTTCAGGCAAAGATTTAAGTGCGTTTGAAAATGAAAATGATGTTTTAGTTTTAAATCCATCAACAAAATTACCTTTCCAAAATTCTTATTTAAGTCCGCTTACACTTGGTGCCGACAGAAAAGCTTTGGTTTCAGCGGCACTTCAGTTTAAGCCCAATAAAAATTGCCTGATTATTGATGCCGGTACTTGTGTAACTTATGATTTCATCGAAAAGTCGGGAAATTATTTGGGAGGAAGTATCAGTCCGGGTTTACAAATGCGTTTAAAGGCCATGAATTATTTTACAGGTAAATTGCCTTTGCCGGAATGGAATGGGGTAGGGGAATTGATTGGAAACGATACAAATTCTTGTTTAAAGTCGGGAGCATTTTGGGGCTTAATTGGTGAAATTGAGTATTTTATACAAGAATATGAGGCAAAATTCGACGGAATTGAGGTTTTGTTTACCGGCGGTGATTCAGAAGTATTGTCAATCCACCTGAAAAGGCCGTTATTTGTGGTCCCACATTTGATTATGTTTGGTTTAAATAAAATTTTGAATTTCAATGTTAAAAAAGGCGTATAGCTATCTTTTATTACTTAGCTCTTTGTTTTGGCT
>JBMLOK010000008.1:0-1134 GCA_049243005.1 Bacteroidia bacterium
ACTATCACCTTCTTCCTGAAAACTTAAAATCAATGGCTCAAAACTTCTTTTTACTTGGTATTGCATTGCTTTCCAACGATGTTTATAATCCATTCCCGACCATGAAATTACAGGCCAACAATCGTTTAATTGCCAATATAAAGTTCCCATATTGTATGGCATTTTACTTCGATGTGTTTCAATAGCAGTTTTTATTCCATCTGCTTGTAAACACTGACTCACATAAGCAAAATCTTTAAAATCTGTTGGAATAATATAATCCCTTTCCATGTATTTTTTGATGGTTTGAATTCCTTTAGGATGTTTATTATGTAAACGAATTACACTTGAATCGATATGAAAGTTATTTGTATCTGTAAACTCTAAAAATGTTTCAATCGAAGGAAATCCTTGAAATCCATATTCACTCATGAATCTACCAACTTTTTTCGTATACATTTCAAATGGTTCTTCTCCCCACCAAACTCCCCAATAGTGTGCATCACCCTTTAATAAACTTTCTTTTCTTCCCCAACCAAATTCAGGAGAACTTGGCCAGTAAACATGGGTTTCATCAAAATCAGAAATCGTTTGAGGTAAAATCTCATGAAAAATCTTTCTATAATCATTCCATATTCTTGTTGAATCTACTGCTGTATAATTAAACTGTTTCTGCCAACCCCAGTTAAACCAACCTTCACTTATTTCATTATTACCACACCAAATGGCTAAAGAAGCATGATTTCGAAGTCGTTTAACCTGATCAATACTTTCTTGTTTTACGTTATTTAAAAATGTGGAATCACCCGGATACATGGCACAAGCAAACATAAAATCCTGCCAAACCAATAAACCCAACTCATCACAAATACTATAAAATTCATCATATTCATAGATTCCACCACCCCATACACGTAACATATTCATATTTGATTTCTGGGCTTGCTCTAAGAGATGTTTGTATGTATTTATATCTGTTCGACTAACAAAATTATCTTGAGGGATATAATTCGCACCCTTCATATAAACAGGAATATCATTCAATTTAAAATAGAAACTTCTACCTAAAGAATCCTCTTTCTGCACAAGTTCAAGCTTTTTAATCCCAATTTTAGTTGAGGTTTTATCAAACTTTTTATTTGAACTGATGATACT
>JBMLOK010000009.1:0-4623 GCA_049243005.1 Bacteroidia bacterium
ACGGATTTTATCACCTTCATTTTTGTATAAAACAAGAAATTTTGGTTCTATCAATCCAAAACTTTCATCAACAATATTAGCATCAAAATTGTATAAACAAGTATTGTAATTTTCAGGAACATCAATTTCAATTTCAGCATCCTTTTCCATCTGAATATTGAGAATTAACATTTTGCTAAATGTTTGATCAAATCCTTTTAAACCCTTGTATTCTCCTGCAACCACATCAATTACAGAACCATCAGATTTTAGTTTTGGAATATCTGAATGATTCAAAGAATAATAGGCCGGTTGCTCCATTTTATGTTTAGCAGGTGTATTAATCCATAATTGAATAATTTCCTGTTTTCCACCATTTTTTGCTAATTCAGGTGAGGGTCTTTCACTATGAATGATTCCCATTCCGGCATTCATCCATTGTACACCACCTTTAGAAACTATGGCATTGTTTCCTCTTGAATCACGATGATTTACATCACCTTCATAAATAAACGTTACTGGTGAAAATCCTCTGTGTGGATGCGGTCCTACGCCTGCGTGTAAAGGAGCAGTATTAGGTTTTACTTCAGAAGCATGATGGTGAATCAATAAAAACGGATCAATCATTTCCACCTGAGCAGATGGAAGTGGTTGACGAATTGGAATTCCGCCCATATCAACCTGATGAGCGTATAATAATTTCGATACAGGTTTGAGCATAATAAATTTAATTTTGATTGATAATTTAATACCTCAATAGCTTTGTGGCTTTAGCCCAAAGTTATTGAGGTTGTTATAAAAAACCCAATTGCAATTTTGCTGATTCACTCATTAAATCCTGGCTCCATGGTGGATCAAATGTTACAGTTACCGTTACTTCTTTTACGCCATTTATTTCTCCCAATTTCTGTTTGATTTCTTCAGGCATACTTTGAGCTGCCGGACAAAATGGAGATGTTAATGACATAATGATTTCGATATTTAATTCATGAGAAACATTCACTTCATAAATCAATCCCAATTCATAAATATTAACAGGAATTTCAGGGTCGAAGATGGTTTGCAAAACATGAATAGCTTCGTTTTGAACATCTACAAAATTTCTGGTTGCTGTATTATTTTCTTCCATCTTAATTTGATTGTTGATACGCCAAAGCGTACATTTTCATTTGTTTAATCATGCTGGCAAAACCATTACTTCTTTGTGAACCAATCATTCTGCTCATGCCAATTTTATCTATAAAATACAATTCCGAATTCAAAATTTCTTCTGATGTTCTGTTGCTCCAGATTTGAACCAATAAACTCACTAAGCCTTTGGTAATTTCAGTATTACTATCAGCCTCAAACACTATTTTTCCTTCTACTTTTTGAGGGAATAACCAAACTTTACTTTGACAACCTTTCACTATAAAATCATCTGTTTGATGAGTTGAATCCATAGCAGGAAGTTTTTTACCAAGATCCATTAAGTAAAACAAAGTACTTTCCATATCCCCATCGAATAAAGAAAAGTTTTCTATGATTTCATCCTGTACCTCTTGAATCGTTTTCATTTTATCTTAGTTTACATATACGAATGAGAGAATCAGTTAATTTCTTCACTTCATCCAAAGTATTATAAATCGCAAAAGAAGCCCTAACTGTTCCTTCCAATGCAAATCTATTCATCAAAGGTTGTGTGCAATGATGTCCGGTTCTAACTGCAATTCCTCTTGCATCAAGCATCATACCTATATCAAAATGATGCATCCCTTCAATTACAAATGATTGAACTGACACCTTTTCTTTAGCAGTTCCAACTAGTTTAACTGCTTTTAAATCTTCACCCAAAAGCAATTCATTAAAATAGTTTAACAAGGAATTTTCATGTTGTGAAATAAAATCTTTTCCAATTTCATTCACAAACTCCAATGCTTTTTTAAAGGCAATTACATCTCCAATATTAGGAGTACCAGCTTCGAATTTATAAGGGATTTCATTATAGGTAGTTTTTTCAAAACTTACTTCTTTAATCATCTCCCCGCCTCCCTGATAAGGCGGCATCATTTCAAGTAATTCTCTTTTTCCGTATAAAACTCCTACTCCGGTTGGACCATATAATTTATGAGATGAAACACATAAAAAATCACAATCCAAATCTTGTACATCCACTTTTAAATGAGAACAAGCCTGGGCTCCATCCAATAAAACTTTTGCTCCAAATGAATGTGCTTTTTGTATGATTTCCTTAACGGGATTAATAGTACCTAAAGCATTACTAACCCAAACACAAGCTACTAATTTCGTTTTTGGATTTAGTAATTTATCAAATTCATCCATCAACAATTCACCTGCATCATTAATAGGAATGACCTTTAATACAGCAGATTTTTCTTCGCAAATCATTTGCCATGGAACTATATTACTATGATGTTCCATTGTTGTGATGATGATTTCATCACCAGCTTGAATGAACTTTCTAGCCCATGTTTGAGCAACTAAGTTGATACTCTCGGTTACGCCTTTTGTAAAAATACACTCTTCAGCTTCCCTTGCATTTATGAAAGTCTGAATAGTCTTTCTTGTATCCTCAAACATCTCAGTAGAACGTGCTGCAAGGGTGTGAGCAGCGCGGTGTATATTGGCATTATCGAATCGGTAATACTTGTCTAATGCCTCTATTACAGAGATTGGTTTTTGAGTAGTAGCGGCATTATCAAAATATACCAAAGGATGTCCATTTACCTCTTGGTGTAAAATTGGAAATAATGTCCTTATTTTTTCGATTTCCGCAATATTCACTTAGTATTTATTATAATTTTCTTTCAATTTCGTCTTCTAGCAATTGAACCAATTCCGGAATTTTAATCTTTTCGGCAATATCATCTGCGAAAGCTACAAGAAGTAATTTTCTTGCTGCATCTTCAGGAATACCTCGGCTTCTCAAGTAAAACAAAGGTTCTTCATCTAACTGACCAATTGTAGCACCGTGTGTACATTTTACATCATCAGCAAAAATTTCAAGCTGAGGTTTGGTATTAACTGTAGCATCGTTACTCAAAAGAATATTCTGGTTTCTTTGATAAGCATTTGTTTTCTGCGCATCCAAATGAACCATGATTTTACCATTAAATACAGCAGTTGAACTATCCTTTAAAACACCTTTGTATTTCTCATCACTAAAGCAATTTGGCTTGGCATGATCAACTCTTGTGTGGTTATCTACAAATGAATCTTTTTCAGTAATGTACAAGCCGTATAAAAGACTATTGCAATTTTGTCCATTCATATAAAAATGGAGGTTATTGCGAACCATTTTACCATCAAGTGTAAGGGTAACATGGTTGATATTGGTATTGGCTTCCTGAAAGATTTGTGTAAAATGGTTCAGGTAAGATTCACCAGTCTGGCGTTGAACTTTATAGTGTTCCAAATGTGAGTTTTCATCAACATAAACTTCTGTAACTGCATTACAAAACGATGATGAAATTCCCGCTGAATAAAACGATTCAACAATATGAACGGATGCATTTTTTTCAACTACAATCAGGTTTCTTGGTTGAGCCAAAACAGCTAATTGAGATGAATCACTGATATTAAAAATGATGATTGGATGTTCTGCCTGTTTACCCTTCGGTACAAAAACAAAAGCGCCATCACTTAATAAGGCAGTATTTAATGCATTTAATGATTCATTATTAACCGGCACATACTTTCCAAAATGTGCATTGAATTCTGTTGGATATTCTTTACGTGCTTTAGCTAGATTACAAATCAGAATTGTTTCATCTTTTTCAATAATCAACGACAATTCCGGATGGAAACAACCATTGATAAATACCAAACGGTTTGCCTTGATATTTTTCAGAATTGAAGCATTTAAAAGCTCTTCTGCATTTGCTACTTCAGCGCATGAACTTTGAAGAGGTAAATCAAATACCTTTTTGAAATTCGTATACTTCCATTCCTCATTTTTGGTTGTAGGAAATCCTAATTTCTCAAATTCCTTGAATGCATTTTCACGAATATGAACAAAATCAGAGTCTGTTTCTGCTTGTTGCAAATAGCGACTAAAATCTTGTTTAATGTTCTCTAATAAACTCATAATAAGCACGAAGCCTTTTTATTTTTTTGTGAATGAATGATTAAACTGATGCAGCTTCTACTTCTGCTTTAATCCAATCGTAACCTTTAACTTCAAGTTCTTTAGCAAGATTTGCATCGCCACTTTTTACGATTCTTCCTTTGTAAAGCACATGAACAAAATCAGGAACGATATAATCCAACAATCTTTGGTAATGTGTGATTACGATAAATGAATTCTCTTTGTTTCTCAATTTGTTTACGCCATTAGAAACCAAACGCAAAGCATCGATATCCAAACCAGAATCAGTTTCATCTAAAATGCCCAATTTAGGTTCAAGCATCGCCATTTGGAAAATCTCATTACGTTTCTTTTCTCCACCACTAAATCCTTCATTTAATGAACGAGATGTTAATGATTTATCCATTTCAACCAATTCCATTTTCTCACGCATCATTTTCAAGAAATCAGTAGCTTCCATAGGCTCTTGTCCATGGTATTTTCTTTTTTCATTGATAGCAGTCTTAAGGAAATTGGTATTACTTACACCCGGTATTTCAACAGGATATTGAAAAGCT
>JBMLOK010000010.1:0-6063 GCA_049243005.1 Bacteroidia bacterium
GTTTAAAATGTCTAACACCTGTGAAATACATTGCCATTCCGTTCTTTTCGCAATAGTCAATTGAGGCATCATCTTTTATTGAACCACCAGGTTGAACAACGGTATCGATTCCTTCTAAATGAGCAATTTCAACGCAATCAGGAAATGGGAAAAATGCGTCACTGCTCATCACGCATCCTTTTAATTCGAATTCGAAACTTTTTGCTTTTGCAATGGCATGTCTTAAAGCATCAACTCTGCTTGTTTGACCACATCCAATTCCTAGTAATTGTTTGTTTTTAGCCAAAACAATTGTGTTTGATTTGGTATGTTTTACAATTTTATCAGCAAAAATAAGGTCTTCAATTTCAGCATCAGATACAGTTTTGCTACAAACCGCTTTTAAATCGCCGGGTTTTAAAACTACCAAATCTTTATCTTGAACCAAAACTCCGTTTAAAGAAGCTCTTACTGTTCTGTTTTTAGGAAGAGAGCCAATTTTTTTCAAGATAATTCTATTCTTTTTCGATTGTAGAATTTGTAAAGCCTCTGCTGAATAATCAGGAGCAATCAAAACCTCACAGAATATTTTGTCAATTTCTTTAGCTGTTTCAACATCAACTATTCTGTTAAGAACAATAATTCCTCCAAAAGCAGAAACCGGATCACCTGCCAATGCATCTTTCCATGCTTCGAATAATGAATTTCTTGATGCAACTCCACAAGGATTATTGTGTTTGATGATGGCTACAGTTGGTTCTTCAAAATCTTCAATCAAACTAATTCCTGCATCAACATCTAAAATATTGTTATACGATAATTCTTTTCCATGAAGTTTTTCTAGCAAGCTATTCAAATCACCATAGAAAAAACCTTTTTGATGAGGATTTTCACCATATCTCAAAGTCTGACCTTCATTGATACTTAAACGATAAGAATCTAAACCGGCTTCAAGATTGAAATAGTTGAAAATTGCTGAATCGTAATGTGAAGTAGTTTGAAATGCTTTTGCAGCAAATAATTTTCTGTTTTCAAGATTACTACTTCCATCTTGGGTATTAATGATGTCTAATAAATTTGAGTAATCACTTTTATCAGCAACAATTAAAGTGTGTTTGAAATTTTTAGCAGCAGCACGAATCAATGATACGCCGCCAATATCAATTTTTTCGATGATTGTTTGTTCGTCGTTTGTTTTGGCAAGTGTTTCTTCAAAAGGATATAAATCAACCATCACCAAATCAAAAAGTGGGATTTGAAATTCTTCGATTTCTTTTAAATCAGAAGCTTCTTCTCTTCTTGCTAAAATTCCTCCGAAAATTTTAGGATGAAGTGTTTTAACTCTTCCACCCAAAATACTTGGATAACCTGTCAGATTTTCAACAGCAAAAACCTCAATTCCTAATGCCTCAATAAATTGTTGAGTTCCACCTGTGGAGTAAATTTTTACACCATGTTTGTGAAGTGCTTGAACGATAGGTTCTAATCCATCTTTGTAAAATACTGAAATTAAGGCGTTTTTGATTTTTATTGAAGCTGACATGAAGGCGTTTTTTAGAGCCTGCAAAAGTAGCTAATTGATTTTGTAATTGCCTGATTTAGCTTAAAATTATTTTTACAAAGAATTTTTTGCTTCAACAATTAATCAAGCCGATAAATTTATTTCAATAAACCAATGATTGTTTCAGCTACAAAAGTTTGTTCTAAAACGTGGATTTTATCAGCAATACTTTCTGCTGTATCATTTGGATTTAAATCAACCTTAAATTGAGCAATGATTTCTCCCTCATCAAAATTTTCATTTACATAATGAATGCTGATGCCGGTTTCTTTTTCATTTGCAGCTTTAACTGCTTCATGAACAAAATGTCCGTACATACCTTTACCACCAAATTTGGGTAATAAAGCTGGATGTAGATTCACAATTTTCGTAGGAAAAGCATCTACTAAATAAGCAGGAATTTTCCATAAAAAGCCAAGTAATGCGATTAAATCGGGTTGATATTGATTCAGTTTTTCAAGAAACTCAGCTTCATTCCTAAAATCGGTTCTGTTAAAAAGAACAACAGGAACATCAAATTCCTTCATTTTTTCAATAACACCGGCATTGGGATTATTACAAAACAAGGCTACTACTTTTATATCAGGATGATTTAAAGTAGTTCGGCAAAGTTTTACAGCATTACTGCCACTTCCACTTGCAAATACAACAATTCTTTTTTGTTTAGAATCCAAGCTCATTGACAAATACTTGTTTAAACAAACTATCTATATTGTTTTTTGCATTGAATCTTTCAAGAGGAATGCTTGAAATAATAAAATTGCTCTTATTGTCAGACTTATTAAATCTCCTTGCTAAAACAGTTGAAGTACCTTTCCACGGGCTTGGCGACTGGCCTGAAATACTTTCGATGATTCCTCCTGCATACAATGAATCGTAACCAACATCATTGGTTTCTGAAGGTAACTCAAACGGTCTGGCAGAAGCAATAATAGAAGATGCTCTTAGTATGGGCCAATTCGGTTTCATGGCAGGAACATCAGCATTAATATTTACTCTGAATACAGAACCACTTGCTGGATTTACCAGACTTTTTATAGGAGTCCAGTCTAAAAAATTACTCAATGGATCAAAACTCGAATTGATTGAAACCGCCATAAACATTTTTCCTCCGGCATCAAAAAATGATGAAGTACTTCTTTGTCCTAATGAAAGTGAGAAACTAGCATCATCGCTAAACCAAAGTATTTTTTTGAATAAAGAAAAAGTTCTGGTTTGGGTTTGAAAATCAGGTTGAAGCTGAGTATAGTTATTATTTAAAATTTCAGTAGCCTGTAAGGTATCGAAGTTTGTAATACCTGCTGTAACAAGACGTTGGCAATAGAAATTCTGTACGAATGTTTTACTGCTATTGTAGGCATTCACAATTAAAATATCAGATTTTACTTTTTTAACCCAAATAGGTGGAGTAGGAGTAAAGGCTGATTTTGAAAGAGCTTTATCAATAGCTCTAATATAAATGATATTAAAAGCGTTTAATCTCAAATAAGGACTTAATTCCGGTAAAGCTTTTGTTGATGTTCCCAAAAACACCTGGCAACGTGAAGAATCAGCACGGGGACTTTCTGCTACTAATGTAAAAGCATTGGTGGTCCCGGTAAAAGTATAAGGAGTTTGATTGGTATCGTTGATAAACAATTCGAATGATTGTAAAACTTCACCATCAGGATCAAAACCTTGAATATTGTATTTCAAAACCGGAAATACATTGATTGGATTGGTTGAAGGAATTCCGGCAAGAACCTGAGAAAAAACAAATTTCACCTCAGGAGCAGAATTTTTTATTGGGAATAATGTCGATGCCGGTGAATCATCTTTTTGTCCTAATTGATCAATTGCTCTCACTAAAATTACAACATCAGAACTATCTTGCCCTGCAGGAATATTCATTAAAAAGATACTATCCTGTGAAGTAGTTTTTGTCCAGTTTAAACCATTATCTGATGAAACTTCAAAGGCATTAATAAATCCACCTGCTGAAGTTCCCCACCAATGGGCTTCAACTCTGGTTGTTAATCTATCCGGACCAGTTCTGAAAATGGTATCAACTACCATAAAAGTTTCCGGTAAAGCTTGTGATTTTTTCTCACCATCAAAACCTTTTTTACAAGCTGTAGAAAAGAGAATGGTGAATATCAGAAAAGTTAAAATGTTAAATTTCATGAGATGCAATTATAATGCATTAGCGTTTCAAACTTACGAGAATAGAAAAAGACAAAAAAGCTTAAAAAAGAGATTTGTTCAATAAACACATTTTTAATGCCGTATCAGCAGCTTCAATTCCTTTATTTCCGTGTTTGCCGCCGCTTCTATCCTTTGCCTGTTGCAGGTTATTGGTTGTTAGGACACCAAAAATCACGGGTTTGTTAAGTTTTAGTGAAACTTCTGTAATGCCATTTGCGCAGGCATCACAAATAAAATCGAAATGACGAGTTTCCCCTTGAATGACACAACCAATTGTAATGACAGCATCAATTTTAGATTTCATGGCAAGCCACTGAGCACCAATAGGTAATTCAAAAGTACCCGGAACAGCATGCACATGGATATTCTTTTTTTGAACACCTTTTTGAATCAAAAATTCAATAGCAGCATCGCGCATCGAATAAGTTATTTCTTCATTCCAATCGGCTACAACTAAGCCAATATGCAGTGATTTGAAGGTTTTGTTTTGTTCCAGAGAAGTTTCTGAAAGATTTTTTAAAGCTGTTGCCATATTTTAAAAATAAAAAAGCCAACCTTTCGATTGGCTTTTCAAATACTATAATAAAAATTAATTAGCTGATTCCATTGCTTTAGCGCGAGCGATATATTTATCAATATCACCAGCCTCTTGGCTTTCAGAATAATCTTTCTTGATTTTTTCGTAAGCATCAGCAGCTTTTCCGTAATTTTTCAATTCTTCAAAAGCAATACCTGCCTTTTTTAGAAAAATAGGAGAAGTTAATTTGTTTTTGCTTTGACCTGCAGCTTTCATGTATTGTGAAGCAGCTTTATCAATATCACCACTTTCAGAATAAGCATCACCTAATAAACCTGTAGCTAAAGGACCCACTAAATCATTGTCTGTAGAAAAATCTTCAAGATGATCAATAGCAGCAGCAAAATCACCTTTTTTCATATTACAAACACCTGCATAATAATGAGCAAGGTTTCCAGCTTTAGTTAAACCGTAAGTTTCACTAATTGAGTTAAAACCTTCAATGCTACCTTGTCCGTTTAAAGCCAAATCAAAACTATCTTTTTCGAACCAAGCTTGCGCCTGGAACATAGCAGCCTGAGCTTCTTTTTCTTTTGGTTCTAAATAAAACGATCTGAAACCGATATAGGCTCCAACTGCCAAAACAATTACCAAAGCACCATATTGGATACCTTTTTTATTGTTTTCATAAAATGATTCAACCTTATGCGATGTTTCAATCAATGTTGCATCAAGGTCTAATTGTTTTTTTTCTTCAGAATTCTCCATTTCTTAACTATTCTTATTCTTTAATAAAGGGGTAACCGCTTTCCTTGTAAACATCAGTAAATAACTCAGACTCATCCGGATAAGGAGAGTTTTCGCTAAATTCAACTGAATCAAGGACGATTTCATTCACTTTTTCTTCAATTTTATCAAGATCAGCCTCTGTAGCCCATTTTTTAGCAAGGATTACACTTTTAACTTGTTCAATTGGATCTTGTTTTTTGTATTCTTCAACCTCTTCTTTGGTACGGTATTTTGCAGGATCGCTCATACTGTGACCACGGTAGCGGTAAGTTCTGATTTCAAGTAAAGAAGGACCATCGCCTTTTCTACCTCTTTCAGCAGCTCTTGCAATTGCTTCATGAACGTCTTCGGTTCTCATACCGTCAACAGATTCAGAAGGCATATCGTAAGCCAAACCAATTTTATATAATTCTTCTACGTTTGAGGTTCTTTCAACTGAAGTTCCCATGGCGTAACCATTGTTTTCAATAACAAAAATTACCGGAATCTTCCACAACATAGCCATGTTAAAGGTTTCATGTAATGCACCCTGACGAACTGCACCATCACCAAAATAGCAAACAGTTACCTGTTTACCACCGCGGTACATATCAGCAAATGCAATACCTGCTCCTAAAGGAATTTGACCTCCAACAATACCATGTCCGCCAAAGAAATTATGTTCTTTGCTAAACATATGCATTGAGCCACCTTTACCTTTAGAGCAGCCAGTAGCTTTACCAAAAAGTTCAGCCATTACTTCTCTTGCAGGAATTCCACAAGCCAAAGCATGAGCGTGGTCGCGGTATGCAGTGATTAATCTATCGTCTTTTTCAAGAGCACTCATCGTTCCTGCAACAACTGCTTCCTGACCGATATACAAATGACAGAAGCCTTTGATCTTTTGTTGACCATAAAGCTGTGCCGATTTTTCTTCGAATCTGCGCATGAGCATCATCGACTCATACCAGTTCAAATAGGTTTCTTTTGTAAAAGTTTGTTTTGCCATTTTTTGAGAATTGCAAAAGTAACCAAAATCTTGTTATTGCCAAGT
>JBMLOK010000011.1:0-1675 GCA_049243005.1 Bacteroidia bacterium
GATAGAAGTTATTTCTATTTTCATGATTTAGCTGAAATAAAAACTAAACTTATTGAAACCGGATTTACTGAGTTCAATGTGCTTAAAGTTGATTACAAAAAATCATCAGGAGAAAAAGAAATTCATACGATCATCACAGCCAGGAAAATAGCTTGAAACAGTTTTAAAATTTAGTTAATGCGATGAGTTCCAAAATTTCATCGAATATAATCAGCTTGAATTTCGCCAAATTATACCGCCTATATAATAGCCAAATCTAATTCTGTTATTAAATCAAGATACAAGATAAATAACAATAATTTTGATTATTGAAAATGCTATTAAAACTGTTTGAATAGCTAAGTGAATGTTTCTAGATTAAAGAAGAGTATGAGTATATTTAGTTTTGGCGAATACAAGGAAGGACTGCCTTATAAAGTATTGGATGAAAGAGTCATGAGGGCAAGTTCCGGCATCATTTTTTTGGTTGGATTAATTGCTTCAATAAATGGTTTTGTTTTAGACAAATACGCTATCATTCCTTACGCAATTGGATTTTTGGTCTTGAATTTTATGATTGGTTTATTCATCAATCCAAAGTATTCTCCAACCATAATTTTAGCAACAAAAATCGTAAAGAATCAATCTGCTCAACCTATTGGAGCTGTTCAGAAAAAATTTGCATGGAGTTTAGGATTGGTGCTATCATCAATCATTTTTGTGCTTTCACTTTATTTACAAAACGACAAAAGTTATTTCGAGCCAGTATGCTTTTTATGCATCATTTGTATGATACTAATGTACCTCGAAACTGCCTTTGGAATCTGTGTTGGATGTAAACTATATGCTTATGCTATCCGATTAAAAATAATCCCAAAACCAAAGGAAAAACCTAATTGTATGGGAGATAGTTGTGCTATTGAAAATTAGGAACAATGTGGCATAAATAAAATATAATTGTTGTAGAAAAACTAAACTGCAACATGAGCGACTATAGCATTTCCTTCGTTCCAAGATTATCAAATTATCCTGATAAAGAAATTAAAGCTAAAGAGATATTAGATTGGCTGATTTCATTAGACATTGTTAAAGCCAATCCCACTAATTGTATTTTAAGTGAAGGAGATGGTTATGGAATTTCTCATGGAGCAGTGAAAGTAGTTCATCATCCTAAAGAATTACCCTTTGAGCTTTCGGTAAATGGTTTAGAAATAACTACCGAAAGAACTGTTTTTGATACTGGAGAAAATTTCACCGAACAATTAATTTGTCCAAACTGCCAAGAAGATATTGCTTTTGAAGACTGGGATTTAGAAAGCTGGATTTCCGAAGAATCTGATGATTTAACATGCAATGCTTGTGGAGTTAATTCAAACATACATTCCTATACTTTCGAACCACAAATGGGCTTTAGTAATCTTGGTTTCACATTTTGGAACTGGCCAGAATTAAAACCGGATTTCATAAATAGTTTTGAAGAGAAGTTAAACTGTAAGATAGATATTGTTTACAGGCATTTGTAAGTTTGATTTTTTTCTTTCTTGTTTAAAAAAATGATTCATACTTATTTCGAACAATATCATGAATGAAAGCAACAAGGAAATCTGGGTAAAAAAGGGCTATGAATTATTTGCCTTACAAGGTATAAATGGACTTAAAATTGAACCACTTGCACGATTGGTTGGTAAAAATAAAT
>JBMLOK010000012.1:0-1381 GCA_049243005.1 Bacteroidia bacterium
GTATCAATACCGTTCATTTAATGCCTGTTCAGGAAATGTTACATTGGCCAAAAGATGAATGGGTGAAAGCCTTTGCAAACGATCCTTATATGATTGAGCAAGGTGTAGATAAAGAAAATTATGATTGGGGTTATAGAACTTCACACAGTTTTGCCATCGAAACCCGTTATCGCCAAAAGAATACCAAAGAAGGAGCAGAGCGTGAACAATTCAGGGATTTGGTTCAAAGTTTTCACAATGAAGGAATGTCGGTTATAGTAGATTTTGTTTTTAATCACACAGCTGAAAACATGGATGGAAGAGATTACCTTTTTCATTTTAATGCCTTAGATAAACAATACTATTACAGAACGAAAAACCTTGAACATATTGGTGCTTATGGCAATGAAACCAAAAGCGAAAACCGTTATATGGTGCAAAGATGGATTATCGACCAATGCAAACATTTTATTGAAGAATTTGGGATTGATGGATTCAGAATTGACTTGGCCGGACAAACAGATCAGCAAACATTATTGGCTTTAAAAGCAGCATTGCCTAAAGACATTATCATTTACGGTGAACCTTGGATTGATAGCAATGATCCGGCTTATAACAACAATCCTGATTGGCATTGGTACAAGGAAGATGCGCCAATTTGTTATTTTAATGATGATACAAGAAATACCTACAAAGGTCCTGTTTTCGAATTAAAAGATCCTGCTAAAGACCGCGGCTGGGCCGGTGGAAATTTTGAATTGATTAATGATGTAAAAAAAGGATTAAGCTGTGGATTCCCAACTCAGAAAAACATCAATAGTGCCATTAACTACTTAGACATTCACGATAATTTTGCTTTATCAGATCAATTTGCTTTAACTAACTGGGATGGTAGATTTGGGGTTGATGAAGGTGCATACAAAATAGCAGCAGCATTACTCTTTACAACACCTGGTCCGCTTGTTTTGCATGGAGGTTCTGAGTTTATGAGAAGTAAAGGATTGGCTCCATTAGAAGAAATCGTTAAAGAGATTCCATCAGGTAAATTGTATTTCCATGGTAAAAGAGATACTTATAATGTACGTTCAGCCAATCAATTTATCTGGGACAATATTGGAAAAGGAAATTCAAAAGATCCTGTAAAACCTTATGGCAATTCAGATTTCAAAGGCATGAAAGATTTTTGGACGAATATGATGAATTTTAGAAAAGAAGTATTGTTCAATTTGCCATCATATCAGATTGCAACTAATAAAACCAATATTCAGTTTTTCAACTTTTCTAATCCTGCTCAATTGGCTTATATGATTGATGATAAAGTGTTGGTGATAATCAATGCAGATTCAAAAGTGAATACATTTACAGGCTTACCAATGGACAAAGGATGGAAGTTGAAAATTTC
>JBMLOK010000013.1:0-2532 GCA_049243005.1 Bacteroidia bacterium
ATAAGCACTTTTTGGTCCGGGAGGATAAAACACTGTTGGTTCTCCCGGGCCAAATAAACCCAAACAAGGAATATTACTAATAGCAGCCATACAAAGCGGACCACTTTCATTGCCTACATACAAATCAGCTTTTGATAAAAAGGCAATTAATCCTCCAAGGTTTATTTCACCTGCCAAAGAAAAAGCAGGAACTCCGCTTAAGTTAATGATTTTCTTGATGAGGTCAATTTCAGAACTATCACCTGTAAATATTATTGTTAAGCCATATTGTTTACTCAACCAATTAGCCAACATCCCAAATTTTTCAGGATTCCATCTTCTGAGTTCTTTTCTTGCCCCGGGATGGATCAATACAAACTTATTTATGTTGTGCTTTTGAATCCAATTTTTAGCTTTTGTAATTTCTGATTCAGAAGCAAATAAATGTGGTTGAAGACTTGGAACAGTATCAAACAAAGGAGAAATAATTTCAGTATTTGTTTGAATTTCATGAGGATGAGCACCCAAATTTTTATTTTTAAGTCGAATTGTTGCCCTATCCAATCTAATTTTTGGTTGATGAAAAAATGCTTTGAATAATGTATTCCAATTGCCTCTTAATTCAAGCCATAAATCGTACTTCTTTTCTGTTTCATTTAAATCGTGTACAATTTTATCAATTGAAGGATGCGCTTCAACCAAAGCAAAACAGAAAGGTTTACATAATAAAGTAATTTTTGAATTTGGGTATTTTAACTTCAATGCATCAAAAACATGCAGTGAATAACACAAATCGCCAATCTCATCTAATTTAACCACCAAAATATTTTGCACAGGAATTTCTTTGATAGATTTATTCCTATTTATTAGGCGACTCAATAGAAATGAGCTCCCATAAATTAGTTTTTCCTGATAGTTATGTGGTATGAATTTCCCAAAAAGCATGTTGCAATGATACAAAGTTGTTTTGAATGATTTAATTTACCGCCCTCGTTGCCATGAATTGTGGCAAAATTTGAATATGAAAAAGACCTTTATCAGCAACTTAATTTTATTGATGTCGGTGAATCTGCTCATAAAACCCTTTTGGATTTTAGGCATTGACCGAGGTGTTCAGAATTATGTTGGTTATGAGCAATACGGAATTTATTCAGGCTTAATGGCTTTTTCATTGTTATTGATTACTCTTTTAGATTTAGGAATCAATACTTATGTTTCATCTAATGTTGCTAAAAATCCAGATAAACTAAAAGATGAATTTATTCCTTTAACCGGATTTAAACTTGCATCAGCAATTATATATGTAGCTGTAACATTGATTCTTGGCAAGCTAAACGGATTTGATTCTTACCGAATTCAACTCTTATTGTTTTTAACTTTCAATCAAATTTTATCTTATTTCTATATTTATTTCAGAAGTATTATTGGTGGATTACAACTGTTTCGTATTGATGCTATTTTATCAGTAGTAGATAGAATTTTAATGATAATTTTCTGCGGTTTAATGTTATGGACCAGCTTTTTAGAAATGAGTATAGAAAGGTTCATTTATGCGCAAACAATTGCCTATTCATTGGCCATTTCAGCAACTATCCTGGTTTTAAAAGGCAAACTAATTGATATCAAATTTAAGTTCAACCTGCCACAACTTAAAGGTGTTCTTAAACAAATGTTTCCGTATGCTTTGTTATCATTAATCATGACATTTTACACCAGAATGGATGCCGTTTTATTACCCAAATTATTGGTTGATGGAGATTATCAAAATGGAGTTTATGCCTCTGCTTACCGACTTTTAGAAGCATCGAATATGATGGCAGCCATGGTAAGTATGTTGTTGTTACCAATTTTTTCAAAAATGATTTCAGAGCGGGAAAACATGAGTAGTTTGGTACAATTGTGCACCGGCATTATGATTATTCCTGCAATTACTCTCAGTTATTCGGCATTTTTATATAGAAACGAGTTAATGTATGTGATGTTTCCAAGAAGTGATGAATTTGCAGGAGAAGTATTTGGCATAGTTATTTTAAGTTTTATTCCATTAGCAAGTATGTATGTGTATGGAACCTTATTAACTGCCAATGCTGAAATGAAAATCTTGAATATTTTAGCGCTTTTGGCATTGGTAATCAACTTACTAATAAATTTCACCATGATACCTGAACACAAAGCTTTGGGAGCAGCCTGGGCAACGCTTGTAACTCAGGGTTTTATCGGAATTAGTAATTTTCTGTTTGGCAAAAAGCAATTAAAGCTGGAATTCGAAAAAGGATTTGCTATAAATTTTTTCATCAGTGTGATACTATTATTGATTGGTGGTTATTTTATAAAAAACATTCTTTCAAACTGGTTAACAGGGGTTTTAGCAATTGGATTGCTTTCAATTTCATTAATGATTTTATTCAGAATTATAAAATTAAAGGAAAGTCTATTATTGCTTCGAAATCAACTCGATAAAAGAAACAACAAATAGCAGGAATTTTATATTTTTGCAGGATACCTTATGAATAAGAAAAAGAAGCAATATTATTTTGAGCTCATTGATGTCAT
>JBMLOK010000014.1:0-4633 GCA_049243005.1 Bacteroidia bacterium
AAATCGAATTAAATAAAAAAAGAGCGGTTGTTTAATGAAAACAACCGCTCTTTTTGTTTGATTATAGGGCCTTCTGAAAAAGACAGAAACAGGTCAGATTTTAGGCGCTGCCAAATTAGATGTATATAAAATACTTCAATTTGGCAGCAACAACAAAGATGATCTGTTTCTGTCTTTATTTAAATTGAAAACGAATTAAAGTTGATTTAAAACATTTAAAGCAATAGTTCTTAAAACCTTACAATTAAAGTGTTAAATCTTACTCAATTGATTGATAATTTTTGCTATTAAAGATTTTCAGCAGGCCCTAATTAGTCTCTGTGATTACCAACAGGAGCTTCAATTTTATCGTAAACTCTTTGTAGTTTAAATTCACGTGGTGGTGTAATCATCAATGGTACTGTTTCAACCAAAACCGATGAGGTATCTAAACCGAATGCTCTTTCTTCGCTTAAACTTAATTTATCTAAGGTGAAGTACATTTCCATGATTCTTCTTTCAAATCCGCTGAGTTCGTTATCATGCGATAAATGGCGTTTTAAAACTACGAATCGGAAATCACCGGTGATGTTTTGTCCACGTAATGATGCATAACGTGAGCGTACATCCACTTCACCATTTTTAACCAATTCTTCAACAACACGACGGAAATAGAAGTTAATTTTTTGTTCAACCCTGAATCCCAATCTGAATTCAACACGAACCACATCATTAGGAATGATATGGTCTACTTTGTACTCCATTGTATATGGTTTGTCATCTACATGAATATGCACAAACCAATATACGTCGGCACGTTTCGGGCGTTTTTGAAGGATTGAATAAATGACTTTGTATTCCACTTCCATTAAATGATCGGCACTTGTTAAATAAACCAAGTGAGTTGAGTATTTTGAAATGGAATTGTCTTTGCTTAATTCATACAACAAAGGCAAATATTCTTTAAGGTTTACAAATTCAGTTAATCTGTTTTTGATTTTACGTCCTCTATACCAAACATACATAATCAACATAAAGATTGAACTTACCAATAAAGTCATCCAACCACCATGAGGAATTTTATCAACGTTTGCAATTAAAAATGCTGATTCAACAGTAGCATATATTAAAGCTAAAGCGATGATAAATAATTTTGGAGTTTTAATTTTTTGCAAGAAATTGATTAGCAAAATGGTTGTCATAATCATAGTAATAATAATTGCCAAACCATAAGCAGCCTCCATATTTGCAGATTCTTCGAAATACAATACAATAACCATACATCCTACCCATAGTAACCAGTTTACGCTTGGTACATAAATCTGACCTTTTAAGTTAGTAGGATATTTTATAGTAACTTTTGGCCAAACATTTAAACGTAAAGCTTCTGCCACCAAGGTAAATGAACCACTAATTAAGGCTTGTGAAGCGATAATCGCAGCCATTGTTGCAATGATAATACCAGGTAATAAAAACCATTCAGGCATAATTGAGAAGAATGGATTTCCATCAGGAATTTTTTGGCCAACATGATTAAGTACCCAAGCACCTTGTCCGAAATAGTTTAATAAAAGAGCAGTTTTAACAAAAGCCCAGCTTACACGAATATTGTTTTTACCACAATGTCCCATATCAGAATACAATGCTTCTGCTCCTGTAGAACATAAGAAAACTGCACCTAATAACCAGAAGCCTCCATCATAGTTTACTAAAAAATCATAAGCATAGTAGGGGTTTAATGCAATTAAAACTTTAGGATTTTGTGCAATTCCAATAGCACCTAAAATTCCTAGCATTGTAAACCAAACCATCATAATCGGACCAAACATTTTACCTACAATGGTTGTACCCATTCTTTGCAGAAGGAACAGCAAGGTGATAATGGTTAATACAATTGGAATGGTAGGAATATTTGGATTTAGAATTAATAATCCTTCAACCGCAGAAGCCACTGAGATTGGAGGAGTAATCATTCCATCCGCCAAAAGTGTACATCCACCAATAATTGCAGGTACTATTAAGTAAGGTTTTCTTCTTTTTACCAGGGCAAAAAGAGAAAAAATTCCACCTTCTCCATTGTTATCAGCTCTTAAAGCTATGGTAACATATTTAACGGTGGTTAGTAATGTGATGGTCCAGACTATACAAGATAGTCCACCATAAATTAGTTGTTCACTAATAAATCGGTCTTTAATAATCGCTTTTACCACATAAAGTGGGGAGGTTCCGATGTCTCCATAGATAATTCCTAGGGCTACTACGAGTCCTGCCACAGAAAATTTGTGGCCATGGCCTGTTTGATTACTCACGTTAGTAAAAAATGAGGGGCAAATGTATAATTAAGAAACAGATTTCAAAGTGGGTGGTAGTGAAATTTTACTATTCGGTAGTTTTCAGCTAGTTAAAAACAAAAAAATGAGCACATTTTAAATATGCTCATTTTTTTGTTTTATTTTGATTTTAATTGATTATCAGCAGCTTGCTGAGTTATCAAATCAGAAAATATTAATTTTTATCAGTTAAACAGTTTTTGATTTTAACTGGTCCTAATTTGCCATTTCGCTGATGAAATGAATATGCATTAAATGAATATCGTCTTTACTAAATTCTTCTCCGTATTCTTTTAAAGCTTTTGTCATCACATCTTCATGGGTTTTCTTAAAAAAGTCCATTACTTCATCAACAATCTCTTCATCAGTAATTTCGTAGATATAGGCTTTCAGACTTAATTTAGTTCCACTATTAACAATGTTTTCAATCTCTGTTAATAGTTCCTCTTTTTTAATTCCTTGTCCACGTGCAATATCATCTAATGAAATTTTCTTATCGATATTGGTAATGATGGCGATTTTTCTTGCCGATTTATTTATCACCGACTTGATAACCACATCTTCAGATCTTTCGATATCGTTTTCTTTAACGTACTTATCGATTAATTCAATAAATGGTTTTCCGAATTTAGTTGCTTTGCTGCTACTTACTCCCGAAATCTTACTTAATTCGTCCAAAGTAATTGGATATTTAAGTGCCATTTCCTCTAATGATGGATCTTGGAAAATAATATAAGGAGGTAAGCCTTTTTCTTTAGCTATTTTCTTCCTTAAATCTTTCAGCAAGTCGTACATTACTTCATCATAAACACCTTCAGGTTCTGCACCGGCTTCTTCATCATCAGCAAATTTCTCAAATTTACGATCTAAGCTGATTTCGAATATTTCAGGTTTTTTGATGAATTTTTCACCTCTTTCATTCAAACTCAATAAACCGTAGTTTTCAATGTTTTTGGTTACTAATCCTTTTAATAAAAGCTGGCGGATAACAGATTTCCAATAATTTTCGTCTTTGTCTTTACCCATTCCAAAGTAAACCAACTCATGATGACCACTCATAGCAACTTCATGGGTTTTATTACCTGTTAAAATATCAACCACATGTTTAAGGTTGTATTTTCCTTTAATTTCTTTTATGAGTTTTAATGAATTGATTGCGGCAACCTGTGCATCTTCTTTTTCTTTTGGATGACGACAGTTGTCACACATACCATTACAGCCTTTTTCATCGTATTCTTCACCAAAATAATGAAGTAAAAACTTTCTTCTACAAGCAGCAGATTCTGCAAATGCTTGTGTTTCGAAAATTAATAATTCACCAATTTCTCTTTCTGCAACGGGTTTATCTTTCAGGAATTTCTCTAGTTTGTCAATATCAGCAGGATTGTAGAACAATACACATTCGCCATCTAAACCATCTCTACCTGAGCGACCTGTTTCCTGGTAATAACCTTCAATACTTTTTGGAATATCATAGTGAATAACAAAACGTACATCCGGTTTATCGATTCCCATTCCAAATGCAATGGTTGCTACAATTACATCTGCATCCTCCATTAAGAATCTATCCTGATGGTCGGCACGCATTTTAGCGTCTAAACCAGCATGGTATGCTAAAGCTTTAATTCCATTGGCTTGAAGAATTCCGGAGATTTCATCAACCCTTTTTCGGCTTAAGCAGTAAATAATTCCTGATTTGCCACTTCTAGCTTTAATAAATGAAACTATTTCTTTGATAGCCTCACCTTTTTTACCTTTCGAACGAACCTCATAATAAAGGTTAGCACGGTTAAATGATGATTTGAAAACAATCGCATCACTCATTTGCAGGTTTTTCATGATATCGGATTGAACCTTAGGTGTGGCAGTTGCTGTTAAAGCAATCATTGGCACATCTTTGATTTCCTTTACCATTTGTTTGATTCGTCGGTATTCAGGACGAAAATCATGACCCCATTCTGAAATACAATGCGCTTCATCAACCGCTACAAAAGAAATATCAATAGTTTTTAAAAATTCTATTGTTTCATCTTTTTTAAGGGTTTCCGGAGCAATGTATAGCATTTTAGTCATGCCGGCATTGATGTCTTTTTTTACGGTTGCAATTTCACCTTTATTTAAAGATGAGTTTAGAAAATGCGCAACCTGCTCATGAGAAAGTGACCTGAGTGAGTCAACCTGATTTTTCATCAAGGCTATCAAAGGAGAAATGATAATAGCTGTTCCGGGCATCATGAGGGCCGGTAATTGGTAACATACCGATTTTCCGCCTCCTGTAGGCATGATAACAAACGTATCATTCCCATCAAGAAGATTTTTAATAA
>JBMLOK010000015.1:0-17390 GCA_049243005.1 Bacteroidia bacterium
AGTTTTGGCATTAGGTATGCTTAAAATTCCTTTTGTAAATCAGAAGGTTTAGACTTTCAATTTTTAATTGTAGTTTCTATGCAAGTATCGTTTTATTATTGAGCTTTGTTTTTATAAGATATGCAAACATTAGAGCAATTAAAAAAGGGTCAGTTAAAAGGTATTAAGCATTTAAAATTATCGGATAATTTAACGGAATTTCCTATTGAAATACTTGATTTGGCAGATACTCTTGAAATACTTGATTTATCTTTTAATAAGTTAAAACAGTTACCTGTAGATTTTAATAAATTGAAGCACCTTAAAATTGCTTTTTTTTCTGATAATTTATTTGAGGAATTACCTGAGGTTTTTGGTGAATGTCCTAAGCTGGAAATGGTAGGATTAAAATCTAACCAAATTAAAACGGTCTCTAAAAATGCTCTTCCTCCTTTATTAAGGTGGTTAATTTTAACGAACAATCAAATCCCTGAAATTCCCAAGGAAATTGGTTCATGTTTTCGTTTGCAGAAATTAGCACTTGCCGGGAATCAAATAGAAGCTCTTCCTGAAGAATTAGCTAATTGCACGAATCTAGAACTAATAAGGATTTCTGCAAATAGAATTAAAACCTTTCCTGACTTCCTTCTAAGGATGCCACGATTAGCTTGGCTTGCCTATGCTGGTAATCCAATTGATTATCACGTTTCATTACCTAATGATTTAAAGGTTTTTGATTTTAATGATATCCAACTTGAAACTGTTTTGGGTCAGGGTGCATCAGGTATCATTTACAAAAGTAGATTAAAAGGTTTTGAAGAGGATGTGGCTGTCAAAATTTTCAAAGGACAAGTTACAAGTGATGGTTTTCCGGAAACAGAAATGGATGCCTGCTTATTAGCCGGAAATATCCCACATCTGGTTGAAGTAAAAGGTAAAATTATCAATCATCCTGATTCCAAAGATGGCTTGGTTATGAGTTTGATTCCAGATAATTTTAAGAATCTTGGCAATCCTCCAAGTTTTGAATCTTGTTCAAGAGACATGTTTAAGGAAGGAACAAATTTTACAACAAATCAAATATTTAGTATTGCAAGAGGTGTTGCAAATGTGGCTAAACATATTCACTCATTAGGGATATGTCATGGTGATTTATATGCACACAATGTTTTGTACAATGAAGATGGAAATCACTTATTAGGAGATTTTGGAGCAGCAACATTCTACGATATTCAATCTGATTTTGCCCCACTAATTGAAAGAATTGAAGTAAGAGCTTATGGGTATTTACTAGAAGATATGTTGTTAAATTCAGGCAATTCAGGTCTTGAGTTAATCATCAATCTTAAAGATATGTGTACGAATGAAAATGTTGAAATGAGACCAAACTTTAATGAGATATGTGATTACTTGAAGGATATTTAATTGAGCTTTCAATCAAATCTTGTTATCTAAAATCATCTTTCCTTCCAAACCGATGTAGCGGTTGCGCAGATTTTGCCCGTTTCTTTAACTAATACAGTATGATGAAATTCATTGTTGTCATTTACTGGTTTTGTTAATGAAACAATAGAGTCACCAAAATGTGCTTCATTGATAAATCTTCCATCTATATGATGTAAATAGAAATTATCCATTATTTCATTTGGAATCGTTTCCAATAACCATTGTAGGTATTTGATATTGTTTACATGCATATTCATATCAATATCATACCTGTGAATTGGAAACTGTTTTAGTATTGGAGCTTCTTGTAATGGACTAATTTTTCTGATAATATTATGAATGATAGATTCCTTTTTATCAAATGACCATTTTTGTATAATATCATCAAAGATTTCGACTGGTCTTCTTTTTTCAATATCGAAAAATACCCAGAGTCCTTTCGCTCGTCCAATTATTTGGTTGTTTTCATCAAAAATCAAATTTTCTCTAATTCCCTTTACTAATGTATAAGTAGAAAGCCAAGTTTGAATTCTGATTGTCTCTTTATGTTTTGGATAACGGTACATTTCAATTACACCTGAAACTAAAACCCAACCAATTTGCTGCTGAAACAATTCAAATAAACCATGATTGATTGATAAACAATGGTCAGATGCAGTTTCCTCCAATAATGTTAAAATCGTAGTAGGGGAGGCTTCTCCAAACTTATTGGTTTCAAAATACCGGATACTATATTCCTTTGTAAACATCAATCTTATATTTGACTTACAAGGTAATGAAGATTTTTGTTTAAATTAAAAACATAGATCAATTGTAATAAAGAATTAAATCTAATCAGTTTGATTTTAATTCTCTATGTGAGCCATCACAGCCCGGCATTTTTTTCGATAAACCACATACACAATCATTAAAACCTTTACCAATCATTATTCTCGGAATGTATTTTTCGATTCTAGCTGTTTTAGTTTTTGAATTTTTTGTGCCATTAAAATGGATGACATAAGCTCTTTGTCGGCCTACAGTAAGCTTCTCAAATGCTGTTTTTAATTCAGGCATCATTTTGAATTTTTCTAAGAGCTCTTCAGGTAAATCAAATTCCTTTGACTCAGTAAATTCAACTTTTGCTCCTGCTTTTTCTAATTCTATAGCTTCAAAAATATAAGCTTTAATAATGTCTTTATGTTCCAGAATTTCATTTACTGATTTGAATTTTAAGAAGCGTCCAGATTGACTATTTTCTCCAGGTTTAACCAATAAACCGGCTTCATCTTTTAATAGAACTCCCTTGAAAAAACTCAATACACAATTTTCTTTAAATCCTCCAATGATAAGCAGATTTGAATTTTGAAAAGAATAACATGGACCTCTCCATTTGTATTCTTCAACCAAGCCACATTCTAAGATAAGGCTTCTTAATAAACTCAATTCATCCTTCCATTTATCTTGCTTCTCAATGAATTCATCAATTAAAGGGTTATTTATCATAATTTTTTTTAGAATAAAAGTTTAAAATAAGCATACTTATTATAATTGAAAACGAATATCCGCATTTATACCAGAATTATTTTTTATAAATCAAGTATATAAATTGAGATTCATTTTCAAAAAGTTTTTGGAATTAAATTATTCTATTCAATAAAATTTATGACCCTGAAGGCGGTCACATGTTTATAGAAAAATGCTGTAAACCAAATCAGCCCCCAACTCAGAAACGCGGACCTTTGGTCCGCGTTTCTGAGTTGGGGGCTGATTTTACTCTGTATTTTATATTCTATAATCATGTCATCCATTCTGGATTTTAGGAATTTTTATAAAAAACTGGATTCCATTTTTAATTCATCTTGCCTTTATCTAAAGTCAAAAATCAATTTTAACATGTCTAGTGTTTTTCTATATTAAAATATTGGTAAACATGCGGATATTCGTAATTAAAGTGCAATTATTTTACGAAAAAAGCCTTTTTTGATTTATTTAAATGTTCTTTTCTATAGGTTATAGATAAAATCTGATGTCTCATTTACCCCAATAGTCTTTAAAAGATTAATGTAGGGGATTTCCATCCAATCGAGTAACTCAAAAATTTGATTTTGGTGTAATTGTAAATAGAAGTCTGAAACTTTATTTCCTCCAGAGTCAAAGCATATTGGTTCATAGTGAGCTATTCTATTTCTTATATTATTGATTAGTCTTAATTTGTTGAAAATTGTAGTATGATTTGTTCCTTTAGGCCTATTTATGAATATATGATGTAAACTACTTCCTGCAGCTCTGAATTCTTTTGGAGCGAATTGAAATCGCCAAAATCCAAAATTTAATTCAGCGATAAGTTTGTTGTGAGAATAATTATAGCCTAAACCGTTTATGCCTTTTACAATACTCTCTTTGGTTTTTAACGTTTGAAGGTGATTATAAAATCCATTTTTACTTGCTGCAAATTTTAACCAGTTTTCATCACCTATTTCATGAAGATATTTAGATTGATAATGTTCGTCTATTTTGTTTCTTAAAATAATTTCAAATATTGAAAGTAAGGTATACATCTCTTTAGATTTTTGAATATTATTTCGATAAAGTTCAATGGCTAAAATTGGATCATTTTGACATGCCAATAAATACCTTTCAAACCTTGGCTTAGATATAAGTTTCTCAAAATTCTCAATATTTAGTTCCATTTTTTTTAAACTTGTTTGTTTATATTAATTATTTTTTTACTTTTGTCATGTATTCCCGGTTGCCGCTGTCGTCAGATATGCTTCCGGGTTTTTGTTTTTATATGGTTTAGTAATCGTTGATGCTTCTGAACAAGCACCTGCTTGCAATTTAAATATTGCCTGAATTAACAATTTCAATTAAGATTCTTGAGTAGTAAATGGTTGTATTTGAGAAGGTTTAATTCCTTCATTTCGTTATTAAAAGGAATAAAATTGTACTTTTTAATGTAAGCCATAATTGGCTTCAGGTAATCATTAAATGTTACCCAGAATTCTCAACTTTATTGCATAAAAAAAGGGAACAATTTTCATCATTCCCTTTTAAATTTTATCTAAAACAAATTATTGAATTGTATCAATATGTAAGTTCTCATTTACATCTTTAGTATAATCTATTCCTTCAAAACCAAATCCGAATAGATTTAGGAAATCAGTTTTATAACCGGTTAAATCACCTATTTGAGGGAAGGTTTCAGTTGTTGCTTCTTCCCATAATTTTGAAACTTTTGCTTGTACATCTTCTCTCATTTCCCAATCATCAACACGAATTCTTCCTTTTTCATCCAAAGCAATAGCACCTCCTGTATATAAACGTTCTGCAAATAATCTTTGAATTTGTTCGATACATCCTTCATGAATATTCATTTCTTTCATCACCTTATATAATAGAGAAATATAAAGTGGAATAACTGGTATGGCTGAACTTGCTTGAGTTACTAAAGCTTTGTTTACAGAAACATATGCATGTCCATTTACTGATTTTAATTTTTCAGTAATTTGAAATGCAGTACCTTCTAAATGATCTTTAGCTCTTCCAATTGTTCCTTTTCTATAAACGGCTTCAGTTACCATTGGACCAATATATGAATAAGCAATGGTTTGAGCATTTTCATTGAGTAAATCTGCCTTTAAAAGTGCATCCATCCACATATCCCAATCTTCACCACCCATTACTGCAATAGTATTTTGAATATCTTCTTCTGCACATGGCTCAATGGTAATATTAGAAACTACTCCGGTATGAAAATCTACTGTTTTATTGGTAAATGAACTTGCAATTGGTTTTAATGCTGAACGATGCAAAACTCCGGTTGTTGGGTGCATTCTAACAGGTGATGCTAAACTATAAATAACTAAATCGATTTTACCCAAATCAGATTTAATCATTTCAATTGTTCTTTGTTTTACATCATTAGAGAAAGCGTCACCATTGATACTTTTTGCATAAATACCGGCATTTTCAGCCGCTTTATGAAATGCTACACTATTGTACCATCCGGGAGAAGCTGTTTTACCTTCTGAAGGTGCTTTTTCGAAAAACACACCAATGGTTGATGCATTAGAACCAAAAGCACTTGTTATTCTTGATGCCAAGCCAAAACCTGTTGATGCTCCTATAACTAAAACATTTTTTGGTCCATTTATTGGACCTTTTGATTTGATATACTCAATTTGATTCAATACGTTTTTTTCACAACCTTCAGGATGTGAAGTTAAACATATAAATCCCCTCATTTTTGGTTCAATGATCATATTTTCTAATTAATTGAATTTTGTAAGTGTTTTGTTATCAATTTATTAATTTAGATAGTTAATCTTAATTATATCGCAAAGTAATAATTTAATATTAAACTTGATAAGGTTTCATTTCTGATGATGATTTGAAAGAATACAGACTTCAAAAAAATTACCTAGTTAGTGATTTTCATTTTTGAACTACTTATTTTACAATCCATTTTGAAAAAATTACATTTCCCTTTTTGACTTGATAAATGGGGGATATAATACAATTTAAATCAATAGATATTTTCTTTAATAGGATTTTGAAACTGATTTGAATTGTAAATAATTGGTTAATGCCTTTGTATTAATTATATTGGGGACTTTATATATCCTCTATGAAGTATTCTTTACAAAAAATCTCTCTTTTAATTTTCTCTCTTTTAATTTATTCTTTTTCAACTTTCGCACAGGTAGTTAATGTTGGTTCCGGCAGTTATACCCGTACTTTTCCTGGAACAGATGCGGCTGGTAGAAATTCTTTTCCTTCAGGCTCACCGCTTACTATTGGTAATGCTGCTAATAAGCCAGTTCCTACAAATGACTGGTGGTCTAATAAAGTAAAAAATAACCATTCTGATAATTTATTTAATTATCCTTTTACTCTTAAAACCACAAATAATGGTTTGGTTGTAAGTTATATACCTTGGGGTGTTATTGATAATATATTACCTGTTGTTGTTGGTGTTTCTGATTTAAATGCAAGTGCAGCTAAGGTTTCAGATTTTTCTGATTGGACCGTCAGTTTAAATTGGAAGGATGTTGCTCATGATTTTACAGTTACTTCAGGAATTGGTATGCCTTTTTTATATTTCACAAAGGATAGTAATGATATAGCATTGATTACTGTTAACGAAGGAAATGTAACAATAGACAATGAAAAGTTAATCATTTTAAATGCCAGAAATGGTGCTGATTTTGTGGTATACGGCCCAAGTGGTTCTATTTGGACAAAATCAGGAAATAACTATACTTCAACTTTAAATGGCAAAAATTATTGGTCTTTAGGTTTTATTCCATTAACTGCAACTAATGTAAATACAGTTGCCAATGAATACAAAAAATTTGCTTATGTATTTCCTAAAAATACAATTGCAAACTGGTCTTATAATGAGTCAACTTCAATTGTTCGAACCAATTTTATTGTTGAAACAGAGGTTAAAGAAGGTACAGATACAACAATGTTAATTGGTTTACTACCTCATCAATGGGCTCATCTTGCTCCTGGAAATCCGGCTTTAAATGGATACTCTTATGCTGGCGTGAGAGGTCAAATTAAAACAACAGCGGCAAATAGTTTTAGTGTCGAAAATAAATTTTATGGTATACTACCAACTTTACCTTATGTCGATAATTTAAGTTCAGGTTTTAGCCCTATGAAGCTGAAAGAAAAAGTTGATGCAATTAAAAATGATGGTCTTGCAACCTGGACAGACTCTTACAATGAAGGTCAAGTGATGAACAGACTCATTCAAACTGCTCGAATTGCTGAATTAGCAAAGGATACAGCTTCTTTGAATATCATTTTAAAAACCATAAAAGACAGGCTAGAAAATTGGTTAACTGTTAAACCGGGTGAGGTGGCTTTTCTATTTTACTATAACCAGAATTGGTCAACTTTAATAGGTTATCCTGCAGGTCATGGACAAGATGGTAATATCAATGACCATCATTTTCATTGGGGTTATTTTATACATGCAGCTTCATTCCTTGAACAGTTTGAACCGGGTTGGAAAGATAAGTGGGGTGCAATGGTAAATTTATTGGTAAAAGATGCAGCTAACGATAACAGAAATTCTACTGATTTTCCTTACCTAAGGAATTTTAGTCCTTATGCAGGACATTGTTGGGCAAACGGATTTGCTACTTTTCCTCAAGGCAACGACCAGGAATCTACCTCAGAAAGTATGCAATTTAATTCATCATTAATTCATTGGGGAGAAGTAACCGATAATAAATCCATCAGAGATTTGGGTATCTACTTATATACAACAGAACAAACCGCAATTGAAGAATATTGGTTTGATATGAGTAACAGAAATTTTGGTCCATCGCAACAATACAGTCTGGTTTCAAGAGTATGGGGCAATAGTTATGACAATGGTACATTCTGGACAGCTGATATTGCTGCTTCATACGGAATTGAAATGTATCCAATACATGGAGGTTCTTTGTATTTAGGTCAGGATACTAATTATGTAAAAACACTTTGGGCAGAAATTGAAAAGAATACGGGTATTTTGTCTAATCAGGTAAATGATAATTTATGGCATGATATATATTGGGAATATTTGGCTTTTATCAATCCTCAAAAAGCAATTAATTTATACAATTCATTTCCTTCACGTAATTTGAAATTTGGAGTATCTGATGCTCAAACTTATCATTGGTTACATGCCATGAATGTGCTTGGTAATGTTAGCAATTCTATTACATCAAATCATCCATTGGCTGCAGTTTTTATAAAAAATGGAGTGAAAACTTATGTTGCTCATAATTATAAAAACACCCCTATCACCGTTACGTTTTCTGATAATTTCACTTTAAATGTTCCTGCAAAAAGTATGGTTACAAATAAGGATGCAAATGTTGCGGGTAATTTAAGTTCAGGTTTTTCTGAAGCTTATCCGGGTGGAAGTATTGATTTAAATTTAAATATTACCAGTGGTACTGCAAGTAAGGTTCAATTTATAAATGGTGATTCATTAATTGGAGAGGATACACAGGCTCCTTATACAATTAAAGTTTCTAATTTACAGGTCGGAAAGAAGAATTTTTATGCGAGAATTTATAGTGGTGTGAACTTTACCATTAGTAACCTGATTGAAATTAGAGTAGGAGAGAAGCTTCCATTTTCAGGAGAACCGGCTATAATTCCAGGTACTATTATGCCAGGAAATTTCGATGTGTTTGAAGGTGGTTTGGGACAAGGCATTACTTACAATGATGTGAATTCTAAAAATGAAGGTGATTATAGAACTACAGAATATGTAGATGCAAGTTCTGATGCTGTTGAAGGAAAAGTATTGGGTTGGATTAGTTCTGGTGAATGGTTAAATTATACTGTAGACGTTAAACAAGCCGGTATTTATAAATTACAATTTCGTTATGCTTGTGGCAATAGTGCTGGTGGTGGTCCTTTTGTTTTAGAATCAGATGGACAACAAGTAGGTCCTGTTATTACAGTTTCCAGTTCTGGAAATTGGACGACATTTACATCCAAAACAATTGAAAATATTCCGTTAAAAAGTGGCAAACAAGTTCTTAGATTATTTTTCTCAAACGGAGAATTAAATCTTGGAAAACTTACATTTACTTATGTTTCACCTCTTACCTATTCACAACCAATTGCCGATGCTGGAGAAAATAAATTGGTTCAATTACCTATGAGTTCTGCAACATTGGATGGAAGTAAAAGTTCTAATTCAGGGTCTGGTTCATTAAGTTACCTATGGAAACAGGTTTATGGTCCAAGTGTAGTGAATTTTAGTTCTAATTTTACTTCAAGTCCAACAATTTCGGGATTACAAGAAGGCGTTTATTTATTTGAACTTAATGTTTCAAATGGTTCTTATACAGACAAAGATGAAGTATATGTGATATCTTCAGTTTCTAATAACATTGCTCCGAAAGTTTCAATCAATTCTCCTTCTGAATCCAGTAGGTTTATTTCAAATGAAACGGTTACAATTTCTGTATTTGCTTCCGATTTGAATGGTACTATAAGTGAAGTAAAATTATATGAAGGACAAAAATTAATAGGAACTACAAGCACCTATCCTTATGATTTTAATTGGTATGGAACTCCTGGTGCATATACTTTTACAGCAATTGCAACAGATAATAATGGTGGAACTAATACGTCTAAGCCATTAACAATATATGTTGACTCAACTCCATCTTGTCGTGGTAGAGCATTTAATGGCGATTTTGAGTATTTGTTTTCACAAGATGAAAGTAATCCTACTTTAACTTTTATTCCTTCTAAATCAGGTGTAGGAAGTCCAACATGTATATTGTACTACGGACTAAATGCTGGTAGTTTACCAGGTTATAATGTAACACCAAATACACCTTATAGATTAAATGCTGCAAAAGGTGCAATTGTATATTTTTACTATACGTATTCATTTCCTGGAGCTGGAGAAAAAAACACATCTACCAATAAAAACTCTTACAAAATTGGCAGTTGTAAGCCATTTGCAACGGGTTTAAATACTAATATAGATGAACTGGAGATAGGATATTATCCAAATCCTGTTACAAATGTTCTGAACATTCAAATGCCGGAGGGTGGTAAAGAAGTTATGGTATCTGATATAAGTGGAAAGCTGCTTAATAAATTTAAAACATCAGAGACTCAAATTGAATATGATATGAGTTCTTATGCAAGTGGGATTTATGTATTTGAGATTTCTAATGAAAGAGGAGTCAAACAAATTAAAATCTATAAATAGGGCCTGCTGAAAATCTGACTAGTTTCTGCCTTTTTCAATGGCAACTAAAATAGAATCTCTCTTTTGAGGGATTCTATTTTTTTTTAGATTTTGGCTTCAGAATCTCCGAATAGGCGCAATTCAAAGCATCAAGCATCATTTCTTTTTTAATTTCTGATATCTCAAAAAGTGTCCATCCTTGTTTGCCCCATTTATTGTCTACCGGATAAATAATGCTTTTATCAAAGGAGCAAAATACACTTTGATTGATTTCATCCAGTTTTAAACAAACTCTATTTTTCTTTGCATCATAAGTTGCAAAAATTTTCTTATTTATCCTGAATGAAGTTTTTCCAAAATGAGGCTCTTCTGTTACATTGGGTAACATCATAGCATGCTGTCTAATTGTTTCAATATCAACCAAAATAAATCTTTATATTTTATTCAAGTTAATTGTAAAATTTATATTTACCATCTTTTTGCACTTGGTATTTAATTTCTCTTTTATTCTTATTGAATAGGATAAAGGCAGTTTTTAGATTTTCCCAGAAATCAATGACTTGAGTATTTGCATCATATTTTTCTCTATAAGCATTCATATTTTCATCATTCATTTTAAATGGAAAAATATAAACCGGAATTGCTTCCTGTCCATTATTTTTAGCCAATACTGCCATTAAATAAATTTCTTTGATTTGTTCATCTGTCATTGGCAAACAGCCAATACTTACACATGCGCCATGAATAAAAATATCGCCACCCGGAAATTTAGTTTTGCTTCTAATTAAATCAGATTTATTCGGATAATTTAATCCCAATGATAGAAAGTAATTACTGCTTGGGTTAAATCTATCAATATAGTAAATTCCTTCAGGTACTTGTCCATCTCCTTGTTTGTTTTTTGGGCCCAAATCTCCAGAACGACTACATACTTCAAAATTTTTATAAGGTTTATAACTTATTTCATTTTTGTTTTTTACATAGATTTCCAGTTCATCTAAATCTTTATATGCAACAATCAACATCTTAAAGTTATTGGACTTTAAGTGATGTTTTATTAATTGATTTTCGATGTTTTTTAATTTACTCTCTGCTGCATTTCTTACTCTTTCAAACTTCAATTGTTTTTCCAGAAAATTTTCAGATTTATTGAATGAACTTATAATAAGTACAATAGCAGTTAATAAAACTAGACGGATATTTATTGCTGTGAATATTGACTTCATCAATTTTAATTAATTACATGTTTTAAATTCTCAATTTGAATTTTATGTGATCATTTAATATCTTTTTCCATAAAACTTCTGATATCAATTGTCCATTCCTTTTCATATTTGTTCAAATAGTTTTCATGACCGGCATTTTTATAAATGTTTAACTTTTTCTTTTCATTTAAGTTTCTGTAAATCCTATTGATTTCATCTAAACTAACTTTTTCATCTTTTGCTCCGTACAGCAGAAGGGTAGGGCATTTAATTGAATGGGCATACTCTTCTGGATTGTGATTAAATGCCCAGAATCCATTTTGTATTCCTCCCCAAAATACTAATAAGTTTGCCATAGGAAATGAAGGAATTTTCATGATTTTAAAACGAGCCTGAACTGTTTCATACATGGTAGCAAAAGGACATTCTATAATAATACCATTAGGATTGATTCCGCCATCATGAATTGCTTTCATAATTGCAACAGCACCCATTGATGAGCCATACAAAATGATTTTTTTAGGATTGGTTTTTTTAATGGATTTAAATGCCGACTTCACTTGTTCAGATTCAAAATAACCGATGGTAGATTGATTTCCTTCAGAACCTCCGGAGCCCATAAAATCTACTAATAGAGTATTATATCCAAGTTTTCTGAAAACTTTTGCTTTACCCAAAAGTGTAATTTTAACACTGCTGTATCCATGAAAAAGAATAACTGTACCCTTTGAGTTTGGCACTTCTTTGTACCAGCATTCAATTAGTTTATTACTTTTAATGGATAAAACCTTGTAATCATTTGGGACTTTGTCTCCATTCGTAGGTTTAGGAATATTTACACCCCAAACAATAGTTTTAATTTTGTTTACTAAACTTAAATTTTTAGGCTCTTTAGTTCTTGGTGATTTGTCTAATTTGAAATGAGTAAATCTATAAGCATGTGCAAATGCAATGATATTTAGGATGAGGAAAATAATGATACCTCCATAAATTGAAGCTTTTAATATTTTTTTCAATGCACTTATTTATTTGTTAAAAGAAACAAATTAACGCTAGTGCTCGTATTTTATTTCAATCATATGAAGAGACTTAAATACATCAAACAAAATCAATTAAATGAACTAATTCAGAAAATTCAGTTCTTTTTTAAGATTTTTCCTGGCTTGATTTTCGTATTTTAAATAGAAAGAATCAGATTTAAAAATTCTGCTCATTTCAAGAAAATGAATTAAGACCTTTTTCCTTCCCTCATTATATAACACATCCGGGTAAATGATATATTCCTGACGGATTTGTTTTGAATACTCTTCATATAATTCTGGGGAGGCGCCAAGAATGCATAAATCGGCATCAATAAAATAATTGCAATCTGAAAGTTCTGAATATTGGTGTTTTGCAGTAGCTTCAATTAGTTTTTTTACTAATTCAATTTTCTCATCGGGAAATTTTATTTCATTCAATCGTTTAATAGCTAATTCTGCACTTCTTTTTTCATTGTCGATACTACTTGCCTGATAAATTATATCATGGTAAATCAAAGCATAAAAAACAGCATCAAAATTATCAATCTCTGATTTTACCAAATCAAGCTCAATTAGCATATTTTCTAAATGATTGATGGTATGGTAGAATCTTCCACCAACTTGATATAGCAATTCTATTTCAGACCATAGTATATCAATCTGTTTGAGGTTTTGAGTATATTTTTGAGTAATACTTAGAAAGGTTTTTTGTAACATATTGGGTAGTTTTTAGGCTTATTTCTAATGCAAATAATAGAAAAAATTATACATAAACGAACTTTCAAATGTTATTTTTATAAATCCTTTATTATCATCATAATTTAAAGTCCAATAATCATTTTGAGCAATTTTAATCTGCTTGTTTGATGGATTTCCTTAGTTTTCTGTTGAATAGATTAAAACTAAAAATGCAGTAGAAAGAATCTTCTTATCTACTGCATTTTGTATAAGCACTTTGTTTCTTTTGAAAACTAAATTCTGAAACTATTTTTCAATTGATTGTTTTAATAAATCCAATCCTTTTTGATTCATTTGTTCCATACCGGCTTTTGCTCCAAAAATCCACATAAAAAATGCATCTATTAAACCTGATTCAACTTTGAAATCTTGCTTCACTTCTATTCCTTCCGGTTTTTCTGTGAAGTAATAATCAAAACTTGGTTTAGCTGAAAATGGCTTCACAATATTACATTGCATTCCAATAAATTTTAGCTCTTCTATTTTTACAATCTCTTGATAACCTAAATCTTTTCCATTGTTTCCATCCCAATGATATTGTGCCCCAACAGTACCATCTATTCCTTTAACTTCATACTTTTGTCCTGGATCTTCTGCCAAAAATGGTGACCATTTAGGGAAGTTATTCAGGTATTTAACCATATCAAAAACCTCTTGTTTTGTGCCTTTTATTCTTACTGTTTTAACAATTTGAATTGTTTTTAAATCACTTGCTTTATATAAGCCAAATCCTATGAATGCAAATATTGCAATTCCAATAATTGATAGTATCATTTTCTTGTTCATTTTTTTTTAAATAATTACATTGGGTTTATTACTCTTACTTCAACTGAACCACCCATTAATAAAATTGGGCAATCTTTTGCGATTTCTACAGCTTCTTCCATTGAATTAGCTTTAATAATCATGTTTCCTCCAAGAGTCTGCTTATTGGAAATATGAATACCTTCAGTTACAGTTTTATCAGCGAAAATTTGTTTTCCTTCAAAGCCTAATTGATGAGTGCTAACTAATTTTTCTTTGATAGAAATGTTTCCAATAAAGACACCCCAGTTTTGGTGCATTTCGTTCATTTCTGTTTCTGTTGGCTGATAAGTGAAGTTGGGTTCGAATCTGAACACAAGCATAAATTCATTGTTTTGTACCATTTTGTTTTTGTTTTTTTGTTAATGATGGGACAAAAGTAGAGCGATGAATTTAGACCAATCTTGGCATATGACAAGAAAAATAAGAAAAGGTAAATTGATTGAAATTATTGTTTTGGAAGGATTTTAAATCAAAATCCACAATTGAATTTGGTGTAAAAAACGAATTTAATTTCTTTCAGAAAAATTCATCTTTTTATAAATCGACCAATGCAAGAATAATATCATAGGAGGAGCAAAAGCCGGAATGATACAATAAGGAAATAAACCTAATGTATCAACTCCCATGCTTCCTGTATTGATTGATAATTTGGTTAAAACATTTGCAGCAATGATGGTGAAGAGAATATCAAGTGTTCCGAAAATATTCCAAAATTTACACAATGTTTTTGCATATGGTTTATTGTCTTTAATAGCTTTAACCACAAAAATACTTCCAATAGCAGATAGTATATCACCGGTCCCTGCAATGAATGCAAAGGTTTTTGGTAGTGAATCAAACAAGGCCAATAGAATAAAAAATACGCCAATCAGTCTAAAAATGTGAAGGCTTACCAGGTTTTCTAGTCTTACCTTTTCCAGAATGAATTTGTACGTTTTAGAGTTCCCAAAAATTAGAAATAATATCAATGCAAAGGGTAGGGTGCACAGCAATACAACTTTTGGAGGAAATGAAACTTGATTAAAGAATCCATTAAAACTAGCAATGGTGATATAGCTAAGATAAAAAACAAAAAATAAAATAAGCTTTAGAAATGCCTTATTATAAGGGGTATTTAGGGTTTCTTTTCTTAGAAATAATCCTATTATAATTAACGGAATTGGAATAGCTATAAGAAATGCTATCGATAACCAATCAGGTAATGGATATTGTATCAAGTTATTCATTTGCTATCTGCTAATTCTTTTCTAATTCTGCTTAAAGATGTATCTGTTATGCCAAGGTAGGTTGCTATTTGTTTCAGAGGTACATTTTGTACAATATCAGGTTTTGATTTAATTAAATTCAGGTAGCGTTCTTTTGCCGGATCAGCAATGATAGAAATTGAATGATTTTTTAGTTCAAAATAATTATTAACCAAACGAGTTCTTCCAACCTCTCTAAATGCTTCAATTTTAAAAAGTTTCATGAAGTTTTCAAATGTAATTTTCCAGGCTGTACAGGCTGTTATGGCTTGTATGTTTTCTCTACATTTCGTTTTTAAAAAGTAGGAATGCCAATCAATAACAATATCAGAAGAACTGAAGAATTTTGTGCTGATATCATTGCCTTCTAAGTCAATAACATAAGACCTGGCAAAACCACTTTCCATAAAGTAGTAATAGTTGGCGGTATTTCCTTCTTTTATGAAATAATCATTTTTTGCAAAAGTTATTTTTTCATATTGATTAAGAATCATTTCTAAATCCTCTTTAGAAAAGTTCTCCTCTTTGAAAATGGTATTTAAAAAATGATTGTTTATCATAAGAAAAAGACGAAAAATATTTGTTTACTATCCTTAATAACCTGAGCAAATTAGGCTATGAATTTGAAAACACAAACCTTTTTTTATTAAATAGTTGAATGTGTTTATTACTGCATTAATTCAAATTCCTAGTAACGTATTTTGAACAATGACTTTTTGTTCAAATAGATATAAACTTATTTTCTGAACCCCAAAACCGTTTTGCAAATTTGTGGTGGATGTGCGTTCTAACTCAAATTTAACTTAGGAATACGAATTGAACGCATATTGCAAATGTGCTTTTTGTGTTAGTTTATCTTATTCCGCCACTAAGTCTTATATCTATCTTGTCACCTGTATTGGCATTTAGGACTAAGGTCTCTATTCCAAAAGTTAGTCCATTATCATTAGTGATTTTACTTATACACCAAACAAACCTATCTAAATCCTTGTTATAATAAAATTTTATTTCTTTAATCGGATCATTAAAATCATATGTTTTTGCGATTCTTGTTGCTTCATAAAGTGAGATAATTTTTGATTTCTCTGGATTATTCTTGAAAGATGGTAGTTGTATTTCTTCAATCACGTTTCCATTGCTGTCTAGTACGATTTTCGCAGTAAACATCGATATTCCATTTTTTGTATCTGTAAAAGAAAAGCACAAGTAATAACTATAAGGAGTCCATTCAAATTCCCTCGCTTTTTCATAAACATGATATAGCCGATTTAGGTCAACAATTTGTCCACCTGAAAATATCAAATTTTCATAGAAACTTCCAAGTCTCTCTTGCAAATGCACTTCCAGCTTTTCTCTAATATTCTTTGGTAAGTCGTTTAATGAAGATGGCTCGAAAGGGAAATAGTCTCCAAAGCTTATTCCAAAGCAGTCTTCATAAATCATATTTGGTTTTGGGAGAAGTGCATTGGTGTCAGGAGTCAGGCCAATCTTTACGGTTTTCTCATCGAGCAGATTAATAGTTTGTCGGTGTTTCCGGTATCCTTTCGCGTTAATGTAGATTTGGTATTTTGCAGAGCTATCATACTTCCACCAAATATCGAATTTTGAAACACCTTTTGTATTTGTTTTTTCAATTGTTACCCAAAGATCATTGTTTTTTAGTATATAGAAATACTGCTTAGTTATAGGCTTTTTTGTTACTTCATCATAAAGCACAATTTTTTTAGCAATGTCTGCAAATGAAATTGTACAAATGAAAAATGTTGATATGAAGAATAATACTCTCATAGAATTACAGCTAACTAATGACCATCCTCCATATTTCGTTTACTACGTAGTTGTTTTAATGCACTATTACGTTGTTTTAGTGTCTTTTTTTTGAGTAATGATGATTTTGTTGGCTTGCTTGGCTTACGCAGTTTAGGCACTTCAAAACATTTATTCAAAAGACGATACATTTTTCGCAAGGCAACCAGCTTATTGTCGTGTTGACTTCTGCCTTCCTGCGAGGTAACTTGTAAAACACCATTTTCGGTAAGTTGGTTTTCTAGTTTAACAAGTAACAAGTTTTTTTCATCTTCACTAAGTAACTGAGATTGCTGCACATCGAACTGCAACTGTACCTTAGTGGCAACTTTATTTACATGTTGTCCACCCGCTCCGCCGCTTCGACTGGTTTTAAACACAAATTCAGGTAATAAATCAGGGGAACTAAATCTCATGCTACAAAGTTAGAAAAATG
>JBMLOK010000016.1:0-10789 GCA_049243005.1 Bacteroidia bacterium
GCATATCACTCCTTTTAATCATGATGATTCCTTTGTTATCAAAAGGAGGTTTCTTTATTTGGTTTAAAATGAATCAAGAAGAAATTGCCAAGACCTTATGTATCAACAAAAACACCGAAAAATCTGAATCCTGCCAAGGTTGTTGTTACCTCGATAAAACTTTAGACAAATTAGATGAGTCAAATTCAGATTCAGAGCAAAAAGACAATAAAGTTAAAGTTACTCAAGATGAAATTATTGCAATTAGTAATGAAAAGATTCAACTAATTGATTTAAAATCCCAAAAGGCAATATTTGCTAAATATTCATTTCATACGGCTTCATCTGTTAAGTCAATTTTAGATCCTCCCCCACGGTTTTAGTCTTTATAATCAAAAATAAACAACCTCTGGTTGTTTATTAATTCTCATTTATACATTTTGTAATTTCAGCTTCATTGTAATTGCAATTTTCGTGTATGAATGTCATTCCGTGTTTTTCCATTTAAGGAAAACATGACATTATTTGAATAGAACCGATGAAGCTTCCATTCTACATTATTGAATTAAATTTTACGAAGACAAAAAACTAAAATCATGAAAAACAGATTATTATTGATATTATTAAGTATCACATTGGGCTTTGCTGCCTGCAAAAAAGAAGAAACCACAAACAATACAACAACTCCTGCCGACACTTTTCAAATCCCAACAGGATATATTAAAATTGGAGAATCTTATGTAATTGGAGCAAAAGCAAAAGTGGTAGTTTATTCTGAATCAGCTTTAAAAACAGGATACAATAAACTACATACCATTTTGTATGATTCGACTTCAGGAACTATTTTAAAATCAGGACATTTAGAAATCATGCCTATGATGGACATGGGTTCTATGCAACATTCTTCGCCAGTTGAAAATCAAGAGTCTGAAACTCCTGTAAACAATTTTTATGAATCAGCAGTAATTTTTACTATGCCAAGTTCTTCAATGGGTTCTTGGAAACTTCATATACATTTTCATAACCATATTTCCGATTGGGAAGGTAAAGCTGAATTGGATGTAACTGTTGCAAACCAAACTCCGGCAAGAGTTCTTACATCGGTTTTAGCTGCTGATAACAATGCAAAAGCGGTAATTAGTTTGATTCCTCCAGCTAAATGGAAAGCCGGTTTAAACGATTTCGAAATTACCATTCATAAAATGGCAACTATGGAAGAATTTCCTGCTGTTGAAGACTATACCGTTGAAATTGAACCTGAAATGCCAAGTATGGGACATGGTTCTCCAAACAATGTAAATCCGGTTCATACCAAAGACGGACATTATATGGGCAAAGTGAATTTTACCATGTCGGGTTTATGGCATGTAAAATTGAAATTATTCAAAAATGGCACTTTGATATCAGAAGGTTTATTGTTTGAAATTACTTTGTAATAAATGTATTTAAACAAACTGACTAAACAAGCAGAGAATTCGCTTTCTCTGCTTGTTTTTTGTATTTCTATTTTCCTATCTCATCCTACATTTTCTCAAACTTCAAAGGATTCAATTTCTTCTCAATTTAACTTAAATGAGATAAGAATTGAAGACAAAAAGAATGCCAATAACTTTAACTTTTATAAAGGAAACATAATGGCAAGTACAGAGGAAATGCTGAGCAGAATGCCAGGTGTAAATCTAACTAAACGTGGGGCTTTTGGACAAGAACCCGGTTTACGAGCCTATTCTGGTACTCAGGTAAACCTTACTATAAATGGCATGAAAATGTATGGGGCTTGCACAGATAAAATGGATCCTGTTTCAATTTATGTTGAACCCAATAACCTCAAAGAATTTGCTGTAAGTCAAGGTGTAAATGGTTCTTCAATGGGGAATTCCATTGGTGGTTCAATTGATATGAAATTAGCTGAACCCGTATTTAACAGCTCTAAACCAATCAATGTTAAATGGTCGAATACCTATCAATCAAATAACAATTCCATCAATGAATCTTTGGTTTTGTTCGGCCATAACAAAAAATTCTCCTATCGATTAAGTGGGGTTTATAGAAAGGCCGATAACTATAAAACCGGCTCATCCAAGATTATTCCTTTTAGCTATTTTAAAAAGTACAATACCTCAATTAATCTTGCTTATCAAATCAATCACAAACATTTAATAAAACTTGATTATCTGGGCGATTGGGGGCGTGATATTGGTTTTCCAGCTTTAACAATGGATGTTGGTAAAGCTGATGCTGGAATTTATTCGATTTCACATCTGTATACCTGTGATGATAATAAGTACTTAAAAAGCTCACAAACCCGATTTTACTTCAATTCAATTTACCATGAAATGGACGATACTAAAAGACCTGATGTGCCTATTCATATGGATATGCCGGGTTGGAGTGAAACCATCGGTGCCTTTAATGAATCAAGGTTTTTATTGAATAAATTTGATCTTGAATCAAGAGTAGATGCACACAAGGTTTTTCTTAGAGCGGATATGATAATGTTTCCTAAAAATGAGCCTGAAATGTATATGCAAACCCTTCCTTCTCATGAAATCAGAAACCTAGGTTTATTCTTAAAACTGAAGAGAAATTTTGGTTCAAAAAATTTGGTTTCAGTAAACACAAGAATCGATTATTACCAAACTTCCGTTTTCCAGGGATTTGGTGCTGACCAACTCATTGCTATGAATATGGAAATTAGCAAATCAATTGAAAATCAGCTAAAAAGTTTTGGTTTTGTTTGGAATCATCAATTCTCAAAAAAATGGAATTCAGAATTAATGATTTCATCAGGAGAAAGATTGCCATCCTCCAATGAAAGATTAGGCTTTTATCTTTACAATCGCTTTGATGGATTTGATTATATAGGAAATATCCAACTTAAAAATGAAAAGTCGAGGCAAGTTGAAATTGGTTTTAATTACCTAGGAAACAAAATCAGTTGGAACAATAAAGTCTTTTATCACCACAATCCTGATGTAATTTATGCTGTAGTTTTACCGGGTTATTCAGTTATGACAATTGGTGCAAAGGGGGTAAAATCCTTTGTTAATATTGAATATGCCAAGTTTTTAGGGTTTGAATCTGCATTAAAACTGAATATTATTGATGGTTTAAAATACATGGGTACAATTAGGTATACTTATTCCGAAAATTCCTTAGGAAAAGCCATGCCACTTACACCACCTTTAAAAGTTCAACAATGTTTTCAATGGAATATTAAATCAAATAATTTCCAATTTGAATCGGATTTAGCTGCTGCACAAAACAGAATTAATTCAGACTTTTTAGAAACAAAAACTCCTGCTTATTCATTAATAAATCTTCGTTATTCAAGGAGTTTCAATTTAAAAAATGTGAATTTGCAAGTAATGACAGCAGTGGAGAATTTGTTCAATGCAGATTATTTTGAACATTTGGATATCATGAAAATTGCTAGACCCGGTAGAAATTGGATTTTAGGACTAAACTTAAGCTATTGATTCACACCATTCATCTGAACTTTTCAACCTTTATGTAAAGCATGGAGTTTTCATTGAATTAAATGAATATTATTGCATATTCAATGAAACAATTTTTTATCATCATAAATCAGGTTTTAGAAAGCGGTGCTTTTGCTTTAGAAGCTTTAAAAGCTAATAGAGTCAGAACTTTCCTTTCTACTTTGGGTATCACCATAGGTATTTTTTGTATCATTATGGTTTTAAGTATTGTTGATTCATTAGAAAAAAACTTACAAGAAAGTGTTGAATCATTAGGGAAAGATGTTGCATTTGTAGAAAAATGGCCATGGGAATTTGGTCCGGACTACAAATGGTGGAAATACATGAATCGTCCAAATCCAAATTTATCAGAATTAAAAAAAATAAGTGAACAAACAACCTTAAGTGCTGCAGCTGCTTTAACAATCGATTTGCCAACTTTTACCGTAAAATCAGGAAATAGATCTGCTGAAAATGTTAGAGGTATCGCGGCTAGTTATAATTATTCTGTCATAAGAGCTTTAGATTTCTCTTATGGCAGATTTTTCACAGAATCTGAATCAAATAATGGAGATCCGGTTGCAATTATAGGTTGGGCTATGTACGAAAACCTGTTTCCCGGAGGAATTTATCCTATTGATAAGCTTGTAAAAATTAATGGAAAGCAATTCAGAGTTTGTGGTGTTGTAAAAAAAGAGGGTGAAAGCTTGATAAACAATAGCATGGACAATGTTTTTGTGATTCCGGTTAAAGCTTCAAATTCTTATATCAGGGTTAATAGCAACATGACAAACAGCAGAATTCATGTGAAAGCTAAACCCGGTATTCCGGTTGATATGCTTGAAGATGAATTAAAGGGTGTGATGAGAAGTATTCGTAAACTCAGACCCATGGAAGATGTAGATTTTGCGGTGAATAAAACGACCATGTTATCTGAACCACTCAAACAATTGTTTTCTGTTGTAAGTATTGCAGGATGGGTTATTGGAGGATTTGCAATGTTGGTAGGAGGCTTTGGAATTGCTAATATTATGTTTGTTAGTGTGAAGGAAAGAACCCAGCAAATTGGTATTCAAAAATCATTAGGCGCTAAAAACTACTTCATTTTAATTGAATTTTTAGTTGAATCTGTTTTGTTGTGTATAGTAGGCGGAACCATTGGATTGCTCTTGGTTTATCTTTTAGCTTTAGGAGTTAAAGAGTTTTTTGAATTGAATTTATTCCTGAGTTATTCGAACATAATTTTAGGTCTAATGGTATCGGTTGCTATAGGAATTATTTCTGGTTTTATTCCCGCTTGGTCTGCCGCAAAATTAGATCCGGTTGAAGCAATTAGAGCAAAATAATCATGTTTGTTAGCGGTTTTACTATCATAAGAAATGCGTCTAAATACGATTATCCTGTTTTAGAATCCATTCAATCTATACTTCCAATTTGTGATGAAGTGATTGTGCTGGTTGGCAAATCAGAAGACAACACGCTTGAATTAATACAATCTATTCAATCAGATAAAATTAAAATCCATCATTCAGTTTGGGATGATTCTCTTCGTGAAGGTGGTAAAGTTTTGGCCGTTGAAACAGATAAGGCAATGGACTTAATCAATCCAAACGCAGATTGGTGTTTTTATATTCAGGCTGATGAAGTATTTCCTGAAAAAGACCAATTGAACTTAAAATTGGCAATGGAAAAGTTTCAAAATAATCCAAATGTTGAAGGATTGTTGTTTGAGTATGTCCATTTCTTTGGAAGTTATAATTTTATCGCCAGTTCGAGAGATTTTTACAGGAATGAAATCAGGGTAATTCGAAACAATAAAAACATTCGCTCTTACAAAGATGCCCAAGGATTCAGGATTTTAGGCAAAAAGCTAAAAGTTAAAAAATCGGGTGCATCAATTTATCATTATGGTTGGGTAAGGCATCCAGAAATGATGTCTAATAAAATAAAAAACTTTCACCAATTGTGGCATAGCGACCAATGGATTCAGTCGCAACAACAACTAAATGAGGCATTTGATTACAATGGAATTGATGCGGTAGATATTTTCAAAGGAACTCATCCACAGTTGATGTTAAAAAGAATCAATGAAAAAAATTGGGATTTTCAACCTGCTTTGAATAAAAAAAATATACCTTTCAGAAAAAAAGTACTTTACTTCATCGAAAAACTTAGTGGTTATAGATTAGGTGAGTATAAAAATTATCAAATTCTGAATGAATAGTTTCCAAAACTGGAGCACAAAAATATTTTATATTTCATGCTTGCTGATTGTAGCAGGTATGATGCTAATTGATGTAGCAAGAGCCATTGCCAGTATGGGTATGATTCTAATGGCGGTTAGTGGTATTATTTACACATCTACTAATTGGAAATCATGTAAAAGCAAATCAGGTATTGAATATTTTGCTTTAATCGGAATTTTCATCATGTTACTTCCCTCCTTTTTTTATTCAGAAAATAAAGACTATTTATTTGAACGCTGGCAAATTGCACTTCCATTTTTAATTCTGCCAATAATTTGGATGAAAGGCCCTTTTCTTCAGTTAAAAGAAACGTTTTCCATTTATGCTTTTTTCCTAGTTTGTGTAAGTTTAGTTGCCATTCATGCTTTCGTATTTTACCTTTTACACCTTGATGCGGTTAATGAATTATACTTACATAGTCAGGTGATGCCAACTTTGGTTACCCATCACCCTACTTTTAGTTTAATGACTGCATTTGGGACTTTCATAGGCTGGACACTTTTTAATGAATCATTTCATTTTAAATATCCAAAACCTGAAAAATACTTATGGGCTATTTTAGCTTTGTTTCTATTTATTTTTACTCATGTTTTTTCTGTAAGAATTGGATTATTAGCTTTATATGGCTTAATTTTTCTTCAGGTATTTATTTATATCATTAAAAAGAAACAAGTTTTAAATGGACTCATTGCCTTATTTGTAATCTTGGGAACCGGTGCAGGAATTTTGTTTTTATCTCCAACCTTTAGCAATAAAATCATCAATACAAATGAAGATTTAGAGGCAATGAAATCTGAAGGTTCTGCAAATAATAAATCATTGGCAAGCAGAATGATTTCTTATAAAAACGCTTTTCAAATTACCAAGCAAACTTCGTGGTTGATTGGCTGTGGTTTAGGTGATATTCGTGATTTAAATACCCAAATATTTAGAGAAAAATATCCGGATGTTACAAAACCAATTATTCCACATAACCAATTTTTGTATTTATTAGCTGCAACCGGAATTTTAGGATTTTTAATGTTTCTAATTCTTTGGATTTTTCCACTTTGGAAGTTTAAAAAGATTGCCCATCCATTTCTTTGGGGGATTTACACCTTGATGTTATTGGCATTTCAGGTGGAAGCAGTATTGGAAACACAGTTAGGTGTAGCATTTTGTATATTTTTTATTCTTTTGGGCATCCAAACAACCATTACCTGTCAAAAACAGACTAATATTAATTAGACATTTGTTTTTTGAACAATTTTCCTATATTTAACTTTTAATCACAAAGCATGAGAAAAATTTTTACTGCGTTTTCCATGTTGTTTATAGCATTAACAGCTATATCTCAACAAGTTCAAATCACCCCTGAAGCCCTTATTAAAAAGGAACTTCAAAAAAGCGGTTTCAAAAATCCGGAGCAAATTAGTATTGCTATTAGCAGCAGTTATGTTGATGCTCAAACCGGAATCAAACACATCTATTTTACCCAAACTGTTGAAGGTTTAGAAATTTTTAATTCAGCTTCAGCTATTCATTTGACCAAAAACGGACAAATCTTAAAATTTGACAATGAGTTAATTGATAATGCATCAAATTTAATTTCAACAAAAATCCCTGCTATTCAAGCTGAAAAAGCTCTTGAAGTTTCAATCCGTAACCAAGGAATGGAATTTACTTCTGCTTTAAACAAATCTGCAAACCTTGAAAATGGTAAAATGGTTTGGGAAGGAAATTCAATCACAAGTGAAAAAATTTATAGTAAATTAGGTTATTTCAATTCAAATGGATCTATTAAATTGGTTTACAGTGTTGAGTTCTATCAAGATGAAACAAATGATTGGTGGAATGTATTTGTTGATGCTAATTCAACACAGATTTTAAATCAAATTACATACACCGCGCATTGTAACCCAATTGAATTATCTAGAATCAGTACTTTAAAAAATGATGATTTCATTTTTACTGGCGATGAAGAATCTAAGCCAAGTTTAGGTAAAAAAGCCGGTAGCGAATCTTACAGTGTTTTTGCTCTACCTTTAGAAAGTCCAGCTAAAGGAGATCAAAAATTACTTTCTAATTTATATGATAAAGATGCCTCACCTTATGGATGGCATGATACAAATGCCGTTGAAGGTCCTGAATTTACCATTACAAGAGGAAACAATGTTTGGGCTAAGGATGATACTTTGGGAAGTAATGGAACTACCGGATTTGCTCCAGATGGTGGTGATAGTTTGGTTTTTGATTTTACATTTGATCAAACTCAAAATCCTCGTAAAAGTCTTGCTGCATCAGTTACAAATTTGTTTTACATGAACAATGCATTACATGATATTTTTTATCATTATGGATTTAATGAAGTAAGTGGAAACTTCCAGCAAAAAAATTATACAGGTTTAGGTAAAGCAAACGATTATGTTCAAGGTGATGCACAAGATGGAAGTGGAACTTCAAATGCCAATTTTGCAACTCCTGTAGATGGTTCAAGACCAAGAATGCAAATGTATTTGTGGCCAAGTGATAATAGTGCAGCACAAAACAATTTCTTATATTTAAATAGTCCGAACTTTTTGGCAAGTGTATACAATGCTCCTCAAGCATCTTTTACTCCTCCTTTAACTAAAACTCCAATTACTGCTGATATTGTTTTAGTAAGAGATAGCAATGCAACAACTAGCAATGGCTGTGGTTTAATAGCTAACGCATCTGAGATTTCAGGAAAAATTGCATTAATCGATAGAGGTTCATGTACCAATTCTGTTAAAATTACTGCAATGCAAAATTTGGGTGCAATAGCTGTTATTGTTGCTCAAACTTCTACTACTGCACCAACAATAATGACTGGAGTTGGAACTGGCATTAATATTCCTGCTGTTCAAATTAGCAAAGCCCACGGTGATTTAATCAAAGGCGCATTGAAAAATGGACCTGTAAATGCAACTTTAGCTGATTCATCAGAAGTTAGCACTGCACCAGTTTATGATAGTGATTTTGATAATGGTGTAATTGCTCATGAATATGGACATGGTATTTCAAATAGATTAACAGGTGGACCAAACAATTCGTCTTGCTTATCAAATGCTGAACAAGCAGGTGAAGGCTGGAGTGATTTTTTTGCATTAGCACTTACTACTAGAGAATGGGAAGTTAATTCGGTTAGCAGAGGAATTGGTACTTATGTGTTTAATCAGGATTCAACTGGTTTAGGTATCAGACCTTATAAATATAGCCGCAGCATGACCATTAATCCGGTAACTTACAATAGCATTAAAACATTAAGTCAACCACATGGTATTGGTTTTGTATTCTGCTCAATGTTGTATGATATTTATTGGGATATGATTGATATTTATGGATTTGATCCAGATTGGTATAATGGTAATGGCGGTAACAACAAAGCAATGCAATTGGTAATTGATGGATTAAAATTACAAAAATGTAATCCTGGTTTTATAGATGCAAGAAATGCAATTTTATTGGCTGATTCAATTAATAATGGTTTTGCTCATAAAGAATTGTTATGGAAAAACTTTGCCAGAAGAGGTTTAGGCTTTAGTGCTGATCAAAAATTAAACACATCGAGAAGCGACGGAATTCAAGCATTTGACTTACCAGGAGGAATAACAGGAACAAATGAATTATTAAATGAAAACGATTTAAGAGTTTATCCAAATCCTTCAAGTGATTATTTCTTGGTTGATATTTATGGTGGTGGTTTTATAGAAAAATTAGAGGTATTTGATATCAATGGAAAATCTATTCTTTCTAAAAATTGCGAAAACAAAGAATGTTTAGGAACACAAATTGATATGAGTAATGCTCAAACCGGAATTTATTTCTTAAAAGTAAGTTCAAGTAAAGGAACGATTACAAAAAAACTAATAGTTAACTAATTTAACTCTTTTGATATTTCAACAAAGGCCAAAACAATTAAAGTTTTGGCCTTTGTTGTTTTATGATCTCAAGGGGAAAATTTAAATAATGTTCAAAGGAAATATGATGTTGTCATAAGAATCTTTTTTTTCGGCATTATTATTGAATCCATTTTGTAAAAACCATAAATATTATGATGCAAAAATTATTACTTCTATTTATTCTAACGATTCCTTTTCTGGCTATGGCTCAAGAAAACAATGACTGTATGGAGAAAAAGGATTTTTTAATTATACATTCAGGCAAGGATTATAAATCAGCATTACTGGTGGCTCAAAAGGCTTCGAAATCACTCAATATCAAACTCGATTTAAGAGAATTGAGTCCGGTATCTGACACAGCAATCGGACTTTCATTTCCTTATCTTACTTGTAAATCTATTTATGAGGATTTAACACCAACTGATACCTGTTGTTATATAGCCAGAGGTCGATCAGATGATGGAGATTATATCAGTATTGAATATTCCTCTGCTTATTCGAGCTTTGCAAGAGGATATTATATTGTAGTGGTATCAAGTGGTTTAAAAGCAAGTACTAGTATGAAAAGCTTATTGACAAAAGTTAAAACCAAATTCAAAGATGCTTATATAAAAAGCAGTGTAATATATGTTTGTTGTATGTTTTAATATTCTGATAATATTAAGAAATCGAAACCATAATTTCCCGATATAAAATTTTGTTTATGTATAAATCGATTATAATCATCATTGCAGTATTGTTGTTAAGTGCATGTTTTACAAAAAAAACTGCAACAACATCAGCAAAACCGGAACCTGAAGTGAAACCTAAAGTTGAAGCCAAACAGGAAGTAAAAAATCAACCTGAAGTTTCAGCTGCTCTAACAGAGAATGGATATACGATATACAACCAAAAATGTAGCACTTGTCATAAAGCTTATAATCCTGGTGATTTTACTGAAAATGATTGGAAAATTATTGTTCCAGACATGGTAAAAAAAGCCAATCAAAATGAACTAACAATTGGTCCTGGTCAGCAAGAATTAATTTTAAAATACCTTATAGATTTCGCTAAAAAATAATTGTATTTAAGTATTGTTTTAAAGTTTGGATTATTAAATCCTCTTTAAATCTGATTTACAAACATCAGAACAAAACACAAAAATTGAAATCCAGGATATAAAAATTGGATTGTATACAATGCT
>JBMLOK010000017.1:0-2671 GCA_049243005.1 Bacteroidia bacterium
GTGTGATTCTGTCTTCCCCATACAAAATCATACTGTGCGAAATATCAATCATCAACACTGTAGAAGTTTGCGCTTTGAAATCACGTTCTCTGATTTCCAAATCATTTTCAGTTAGATTAAAACTATCTAATCCATGATTTACCTGTGCATTCCGTAAACTGGCTGTTAAATCGATTTGATCCGACATATCACCAAAAACGAAAGCACGTGTATCAGAATTCATTTCATCGCCCTGACCAGTATGTTTGGTTCGGTGATTTCCACCGGGACTTTTCTTCAATTTCCCGAAAATTTCCTCTAAACTTTTTTTCCTAATGGTTTGATTTGTTTTTGAAGTTGGAGAAAAATCGCCGTTTACAGGATTTTCTTCCAGGTAACCTTTATTTTTTAAATCATTGATAAAATCGCCCATACCATACGACTCTTTAGTTATATGATGCTCTCTATCAATCTGATTCATCCAATCTAAGGCTTCTGCAACATCACCATTTGTGTATTGAAGTAATTGCAAAAACAAGTTCAGCAATTGTTGAAAAGGCTGATCCTGATTTTCTTCAGGAAAATACTTACTAAATAGATGTCCAATCATTTACTTTTGCTTTAAATAAAAAGTGAAATTACGATTATGAATATGAAGATATTACTAAAAGAAAAAGGTTTTACAAAACAAAACAAAGTTTTTACACTAATTCTTGCTGCCCTATTTACTTTATTAATCAACCACACAGAACTAAAGGCACAATCAAGCAAAAATGTTTTCATTGCTTTTTATAACCAGGAAAATTTATTCGATACCATTGATACTGAAAAGAAAATAGATGAGGAATATTTACCAAACGCCAAATTAGCATGGAATACTCAAAAGTATCAAAACAAATTGAAGAACATGTCGAAAGTAATTTTGGCAATGAATGAAGGCAATGGACCTGATTTTTTAGGAATGTGCGAAGTAGAATCGGAAATTGCTTTGGCTGATTTATGCAAGGAATTGAACAAATCAGGTAAAAACTACAAATATGTATTTTATGAAGGACCTGATGAAAGAGGAATTGACAATGCATTTATTTACAAAGCTGAATTAGCTAAATCGGTTAAAGGACATGCTTTTATGATTTCTCCAGAGTTTATAGGTGGAGACAAAACCAGAAATATTTTGATGGCTGATGTGAAGTTAAATAACGGAAGCAGAATTGTTTTTTTAGTGAACCATTTTCCAAGCAGAAGAGAAGGTCAGTCTGAATCTGAATATAAACGAATAGCTGTTGCAGGAAGATTAAAAGCTATTACTGACAGTTTAGTTTTAAAGGATAAAAAGGTAAATACTGTTCTTTTGGGTGATTTTAATGACCATCCAAATGATAAAAGCATGGCTGAAGTATTAGAAGGAAAATCATCTATGAGTGAAGTAAGTGATGAAAGACAATTTTACAATACCATGTGGTTGTTTCATCAACAAGGTTTAGGTAGCCATAAATACAAAGGTGAATGGGGAGTTCTTGATCAAATTTTATTAAACAAAAACCTTTTGGATGGCAAAGGTAAATTGAAATATAAAAAAGGAAGTGCCGGTATTTTTAAAGAAGAATTTATGTTGGAAACAGAAGAGAAATACAAAGGAAATCCTAAAAGAACTTTTGCCGGAAGCAAGTACTTAAATGGATTTAGCGACCATCTTCCTGTTTATATTCAACTAGAAATATTGAAGTAAATTGAGTTCATTTGGCATCATTAAAGAAACCGGAGATGGCTCTGCTACCATATATCTTCCGGATTTGGATGAAACTTATCACTCTATTCATGGTGCTTTACAAGAAAGCAAACATGTGTTTGTAAAAGAAGGACTGGAGTTTGTTTTAGCTGCATCAAATCAAAACTTAATTCGCGTTTTTGAAGTAGGATTTGGCACTGGACTCAATGCTGTTTTATTTTCGGAAATGGCTGAAAACCTTCAACAAAACATCTATTTTGAAAGTATAGAAAAGTTTCCTTTGGATAGTTTAATGATTCAGCAGCTGAATGAATTTCAAAACAAAAATTCCAATTTTAAAAGCATACATGATGTAAGCTGGAATCAAACACATCAAATCAATTCAAATTTTGAATTAAACAAAATAGAATCCGATTTATTAGTTTACAATTTCGAAAACAACAACTATTTTGATTTGATTCTGATGGATGCTTTTGCTCCGGATAAACAAGCTGAAATGTGGAGTGTAGAGGTATTTGCTAAACTATTTAAAGCTTTAAAACCGGGAGGAATTTTAGTAACTTATTCAGCCAAAGGTGATGTAAAAAGAGCCATGAGAGAAACTGGATTTGTAGTAAAAAGAATTGATGGACCTCCGGGCAAAAAACACATGTTAAGGGCTCAAAAACCAAACGATGAAACAATTTGATTACATAATTATAGGTCAGGGAATAGCAGGTTCTGTATTAGCATTTCAACTACAAAAAATTGGTAAAACTGTATTTATCATCAATAAACAGCAAAAATTCCATTCAAGTTCAGTAGCTGCCGGAATGTATAATCCAGTTTCAGGAAAACGAATGGTATTGGCCTGGAAATGGAAAGAAATGCTTGAAAGTGGAAGAAACTGGTATGGACAAATGGAGGATTTTTTCTCAAAAAAATTCTTAACTGAAATGCCAACTTACCAATGTTTTGCGAGCA
>JBMLOK010000018.1:0-4170 GCA_049243005.1 Bacteroidia bacterium
ATTTTATCCCAAAGCTTTAATCTCTGAAACCAATTCATTCAGCGCTTTTTTAGCATCACCAAACAACATACTGGTTTTAGGTTTATAGAACAATTCGTTTTCAATTCCGGCATAACCGGCTTTCATACTTCTTTTGTTTACAATAACATGGTGTGCATTTTCAACATCAAGAATTGGCATTCCGTAAATTGGTGAACTTGGATCTGTTTTAGCCGCAGGATTTACAACATCGTTTGCTCCTACTACCAATACAACATCGGTAGTACTAAACTCAGCATTGATTTCTTCCATTTCAACCAATTTATCATAAGCTACATTACTTTCTGCAAGTAATACATTCATATGACCAGGCATCCTTCCGGCAACAGGATGTATGGCGTATTTTACTTCAACACCTTCACTTTCCAACAACAATTCTAAATCGTGAACCACGTGTTGTGCTTGAGCAACTGCCAATCCGTAACCCGGAACAATTACTACCTTCTTAGCATACTTCATTAAAATAGCTGCATCACTTGCAGTAACCTCTTTAATAGTTCCTGTAGCACCTGCACTTGCTCCTGAAGCAGCAGCAGCAGAACCTCCACCAAAATTACCAATCAATACATTTAATAAAGAACGGTTCATGGCATTACACATCACAATGGTTAATAATGTACCTGCAGAACCAACTAAAATTCCTCCAACAAGCATTACTTTATTATCGTAAAGGAAACCGCCACATGCAGCAGCTACTCCGGTAAATGAATTCAGTAAAGAAATTACAACAGGCATATCTGCACCACCAATTGGTAATACAAATAAGATTCCATACAATAAAGACAGTGCTAAAATTGCATAAAAAATGGTGATTGTATTAGCACTTTCACCCATAATATCCCAATAGGCTAATCCTAAAATTACAGCCAATAAACCAATGTTGATGAACTGTTGTTTCCCAAATGATTTATCTTTTACATTACCACTTAATTTTCCCCAAGCAATCATACTACCGGAGAATGATACAGAACCAATCACCATTCCAATGATGATAGTAAATAAAAATCCTTTTGGTATTTGACTAAAGAAATTAACTCCATCAGCCATAACATCGGCAGTATGAGTTGAAGTAAGATGTCTGAATTCGATAATTGAAATAAGCATGGCACAAGCACCACCCATTCCATTAAATAAACTTACCATTTCAGGCATGGCTGTCATCTGTACTTTTTTAGCTGCTAACCAGCCAACAACAGTACCTACGAGAAGTGCACCGAAAATAAAGCCAAGATTACCCAGGTGTTCACCATTGCTATCTGTATAAAGGAAAATAGTTCCGAAAATTGCTAGCCCCATTCCAAAAGCAGCAATTAAATTTCCTTTTCTTGCTGTTGATGGATTTCCTAGATATTTCAGTCCCAGAATAAAGGTAACTGAACCAATTAAGTATATAATTTGTAGTATATATTGTTGCATGATACTTTGTTATTAATTGAGCTAAATGATTCTATTTTTTCTTCTTAAACATCTCAAGCATTCTGTCGGTAACAACAAAACCACCTACTACATTTAATGTACCTAGCACCACTGCAAAAAATCCTAAAATAAGAGAAACAATTTCATGAGCTTGTCCCATTACAATAATGGAACCAATGATAACAACACCATGAATGGCATTCGCACCACTCATTAATGGTGTATGAAGTACGCTGGGTACATGACCAATTAATTCTATTCCTACAAAAATCATTAAAATGATTAAGTAGATTAATTGAAGATTGTTATTGATAAATTCGAGCATGTTATGATATATTATTTAATTAAGCCTTCAAATTTTTACCTTCATGAGTAATAAGTGTTCCTTTGGTGATGTCTTCTTCAAACTCAAACTTAAAGCCATCTTTTGTAGCCAGGTGATTTAATAAATTCTGGATATTTTTAGCATACAATTCACTTGCATTCTGTGGCAAAGTAGAAGGTAAATTACCTATACCAACCAAACTTACACCATGTTTATTTACTACTTTATCCAATTCACTTAACTCACAATTTCCACCTTGTTCAACAGCCATATCAACAATAACAGAACCGAGTTTCATGTTTTTAACTTGTTCTTCAGTAATTAAAACCGGAGCTTTTCTACCCATCACCAATGCAGTTGTAACAACTAAATCAGCCTGATATAAACTTTTATTTACTGCTTCTTTTTGCTTTTCGAGGTAATCAGCAGAAACTTCTTTTGCATAACCACCTTCAACTTTAGCAGCTTCAGCACCTTTTACTTCAATGAATTTTCCGCCCAATGATTCAACCTGTTCTTTGGTCTCAGGACGTACATCGGTACATTCAACAATAGCACCTAAACGTTTGGCTGTAGCTATTGCTTGTAAACCTGCAACACCGGCTCCGTAAATCAGAACTCTTGCAGGAGTAACTGTACCTGCAGCTGTCATTAATAAAGGAAATATTTTACCCAGATGTGAAGCACCTAAAATAACGGCTTTATAACCGGCAAGATTGGCTTGTGAGCTCAATGCATCCATATTCTGTGCACGTGAAATTCTTGGAATTGCATCCATGCTGAAAGAACTAATTTTTCTGGCACGTAATTCCTCAACCAATTGCGGATTATTTGCTGCATACATATAAGAAATACTTGCAGCACCTTCAGGTAACTGTTGAATTTCTTCGGATGTAGGCGCATTCACTTTAACTAAAATTTGAGCCTGACCTAGTACTTGCTTAGCATCACCAAGCTGACAACCAACCGCGGCATACATATCATCACTAAAATTAGATGCATATCCTGCTCCATTTTCCACTGAAATTTCATGTCCGGCTTTAATAAGCTGAGCACAAACTTGAGGTGTTAAGGCCACGCGATTCTCGCCATGGCGACTTTCTTTTATAACTGAGAGTTTCAAATTTTTAGGTTAATTAAAACAATATGAATCAAAAAATCTTTCCAAGTTTAGTAAAAACCAATTAAATAGCAGCTATGTTACATCATGTCTTTTAAATGAAACATATATAAATGAGGTTTTATAAAGGGCTATATCCCATAAAAAGCCTGAAATAAGTAATATTTAAGGGTAAAAATCAGAAAATCGAACAATTAAAGAAAAAAGAGGGCTGACAAAAATCATGTTAAAAATAGCTTACTCCAAAATTTATGCGCATCCACTTCCCGAGGGACATCGATTTCCGATGTTGAAATATGAGTTAATTCCTGAACAATTATTGAGAACAGGAATTGTTGAAGAGCAAAACTTTTTCGAACCACAGGAAGCTGATGAAAAAATTATTTTATTAACCCATGATAAAGACTATCTGCAATCTTTAAAATCTTTAAGTTTAGATGAAAAACATATCAGACGAATTGGCTTTCCATTAAGCGAGCAATTGGTGCAGCGCGAATTGGTGATTTGTGGAGGAAGTATTCAATGTTGTGATTATGCTTTGGAATATGGCGCAGCTATGAATGTTGCTGGTGGTACTCATCATTCATTTACTAATAGAGGTGAAGGATTTTGTTTATTAAATGATTTAGCTGTAGCAGCAAATTATTTATTAAACAGTAAAAAAGCAGAGAAAATTCTGATTGTAGATTTAGATGTACATCAAGGAAATGGAACAGCATCTATATTTGAAAAAGAAGCCAATGTTTTTACATTTAGTATGCATGGAAAAAACAATTTTCCATTCCATAAAGAGCAATCAGATTTAGATATAGAACTCATAGATGGATGTTCAGATGAGGAGTATTTAAGTTTACTAAAAAATAATTTAAAGGTAATTTCGACCAATTTTAAGCCCGATTTTGTGTTTTACCTGAGTGGCGTTGACATACTTTCTACCGATAAACTGGGAAAACTTAAAATAAGTGATGATGCTTGTTACCAAAGAGACAAGCTTGTATATGAATTTTGCAAAACACTGAAAACCCCTGTTGTTACTGCAATGGGCGGCGGTTATTCAAGCAAAATTTCCGATATTGTAAACGCACATTGTCGCACATTTAATGCGGCTGTTGAAACTTTTTTTTAAATTTTAAAAAAAAGCCTTGATTTTCTATGAGTTCGAAATTTATTTCACGACCCGAAAAAAAGTACAAGTAAGTGCTTGTGAATATAGAAATTTTTAACCTTAACTTTGTAGAAGAACTAACAACTGCAACATGACTAAAGCTAA
>JBMLOK010000019.1:0-7063 GCA_049243005.1 Bacteroidia bacterium
TAATTGATAATTTTTCAGAGAAAACCATGACGAAGGAAGGGGAGGGAAAGTTACACTTAAGGATATTTTCAAAAAAGAGCACAAAAAAACTCCGGCATTACCGGAGTTCCTTTTTTATAATGAATAATCTTATTTTCTTGATATGGCTTTCAAAGCAGCATCAACAATGTTTTGTGCTTCCAATCCGTATTTTTTCATCAATTCATCTGGTGTTCCGCTTTCTCCAAAGCTATCGTTTACACCAACCATTTCAACAGGTAATGGCATTTCACGCGATAATAACTGACAAATACTATCTCCCAATCCACCATTTAACTGATGTTCTTCGGCAGTTACCACACATTTGGTTTTGCTAACCGAAGCCAAAATTGCTTGTCTGTCTAATGGCTTGATGGTATGTATATTAATAATCTCAGCATTGATTCCTTTTTCAGCTAACATATGTCCGGCTTCAATGGCTTTCCAAACTAAGTGACCTGTTGCAAAAATGCTCACATCGGTTCCTTCGTTTAACATCAATGCTTTTCCAATTTCAAACTTCTGATCGGCAGCAGTAAAATTAGGAACAGCAGGTCTTCCAAATCTTAAATAAACAGGTCCTTCGTATTCTGCAATAGCAATAGTTGCTGCTTTGGTTTGGTTAAAATCACAAGGATTAATTACCACCATTCCCGGTAACATTTTCATCAAACCAATGTCTTCCAAAATCTGATGTGTTGCACCATCTTCACCTAAAGTAACACCTGCATGAGATGCACATATCTTTACATTTTTACCTGAGTAGGCAATCGATTGACGAATTTGGTCGTAAACACGTCCGGTACTAAAATTAGCAAATGTTCCGGTAAAAGGAATCAATCCGCCAATAGTTAATCCTGCTGCAACGCCCATCATATTTGCTTCAGCGATTCCAACCTGGAAAAATCTTTCAGGATGATCTTTTTGAAAGGCATCCATTTTTAATGAACCCGTTAAATCTGCGCACAAGGCCACTACTTTCGGATTTGTTTTTCCTAATTCCGAAAGTCCGGCTCCGAAACCACTACGGGTATCTTTTACATTCTGTATCTCAAATTGCTTCATGAGTAATGATAATTTTAATTCAAAGTAATATTGGTGGCTTGGCCACTGGTAATTTTAAATCCTCTTTCAAAAGTATTGCTGCTTCTGCTTGCACCTTTTGCTCTATATATAATTTTATAATCTCCAGGCTGAATCACATATTGGTGCATACGTTTATCAGTTGATAATTTGCAAACCCAAACCAACTCGTTTCTAATCATCTGGTAGATATCAGCATAAAAATCCTGAACCTGAAAACTTACAATTAGTTTTCCCGGTTGTGGAAGCTGAATAGTTGTTGTTGTGCTTTGGTCAATCGACACTTCCTTAAAAATCATTCGTGGTAAACAAAGTACTTCCACATCATATTTTCCTACAATGTATTTTTCTTTTGCAATAGCATCCTGAACGTGTAAGGTTTTGTAGTCTTTTGCTTTTCGGGTAATGAATTGCAGGTTATTGTAATTTGTTAATCCATCTACCCTTACTGTAAGTTGTCCCTGAGGTGCATCTACTCCAATGATGGTATGTTTTCCCGGTGTAACTTCAATGTTTTCTTTGGTTACAGGTGGAATAGTATGAACCACCATTCTGTATTTGTAAACCGGGTCTAATAAAATTGTATCAGGATTACCTCTTTCGTTGATGGTATGCATATAGTTATACAACAACTGATTCGATTTCATGTCGTAAAAACTCATATTCACATTGGTTTCAGTAGGTTTACCATTAATATCTAATAAGTTAACCTGAGCTGTCGTATTATTTAATGCCTGCGAAATTACCACATTTAATGCAGTGTTGAATCCTTCTTCAGTATTGGCATCATAGTATTTACCTACGCAATCAAATGCTTTTTTGAAATCGGGAGTTGAACCAATTCCAATAATAAATGGTTTAAGAATAATTCCTTTACTCTGTAAAGCTTCAGAAACTGCACAAGGGTCACCGGAACATTCTTCAATTCCATCGGTAATTAAAATGATAACATTTCTTGAATAAGGGTCTGTAGGGAAATCTGAAGCCGACATCAACAATGAATGGGCAATTAAGGTTGTTCCTTTAGGATTAATTGCCTGAATTCTGTTTTTTATTTCGGTATGATTTTTTGGTCTGAATGGAACTTCCAATCTAGTATCCTTACAGTTTCTGGCACCGGGAGGAGAAGTATGACCATAAACACGCAATGCAACTTCCACATTTTTGAGTGGAGCTAAGCTGTCAATTGTTTTAGATAAAAGTCGTTTTGCAACATTTATACGTGTATCATTATCCAGTTTTGCGTACATACTACCACTTGCATCAAGTAAAAACAAGATACGCGTAACAGTAGGTTTTTTTTGGGTTTGTGCCTGAGCAAAACCTCCTCCAATCAAATAAAGAAAGAAGGCAAAACCCAATAGGGTTTTAAAAAGAAGTTTTAATTTTTGCATGCAGGCTTGTTAACGTGTTTAGTAATCTCCAATTGTTTCAGGAAGCTGAGAAAGGGCATTTGCCAATTCAGCATCATTTGGAGCAACACCGTGCCATTTGTGACTACCCATCATAAAATCAACCGGGTATCCCATTTCTGTGCGCATCATTATAAAAATTGGTTTTCCATTTCCGGCCATTGATTTAGCTTTTGCCATGGTTGCCAAAATATTTTCATGATTGTGTCCATCCATATCCAAAACTTCCCAACCAAAAGCTGCAAGTTTAGTGCCAATATCGGTACCAAGGCCCATTACTTCTTTTGTAGAACCATCAATTTGTTGTCCGTTAAAATCAATAGTAACAATTAAATTATCGATTTTTTGGTGAGCAGCAAACATAAATGCTTCCCAATTCTGACCTTCTTCAATTTCACCATCACCCATTAAACAATAAACCAATTTTGAATCATTGTTTAATTTCTTTGCCAAAGCAGCGCCGGCAGCAACAGAAACTCCCTGTCCTAAAGAACCCGATGCAACTCTAATTCCCGGTAATTCTTCGTGAGTTGTTGGATGTCCTTGTAAACGGGTATTAATTCTGCGAAAAGTTTTCAATTCTTCAACAGGAAAATAACCTGAGCGTGCCAAAACACTATAAAATACCGGTGAAATATGTCCGTTCGAAAGAAAAAAGATGTCTTCTCCAATTCCATCCATTTTAAAATCAGGATTGTGGTCCATGATATTAAAATATAAGGCTGTCAGGAAATCAGCACAACCCAAACTTCCGCCTGGGTGGCCACTTTTACATCCATGAACCATTCTTAAAACATCTCTTCTTACCTGGCTAGAGGTAGCAGTTAATTCGCTTGCCGACAGCTTATTCATTCTGTATTTTTTAAATTAATAGCTGCGAAAATAAAAAAGGCAAACCTAAGTTTGCCTTTTATTTATAAAATCTTTGTGGAAATCAATTGTTTTAGATCATCTCAAGCAACCAAAACAAGAGTCCTACTAGGAAAATAAGTGAGCCAATCCATGAAATAAATCCTCCTGCACCCACTATCATCCCCAAAATTGCACCGGCAATTATTAAAATTAATCCAACTACCATCCATTTAATTGGATTTGATACCAATGCTTGATTTTCTTTTAAATCTTGTTTTTTTAATTCTTTATGAAGGGCCTTAAACTGTTTTTTGATATCTTTTACTTCGATTGATAAAGATTTAAAACTGCTTTTACTACCTGATGATGGAACTGTTTCTTTGATACTATTTTCAATTTTTTTAGTTTCTGAAGGATTATTTTTTTCAATCCCGGCTATCATAGGTTCAGCTGTTTTTGATTTCTCGATTTTGATTTCGGCTTTTTTACTTTCTAATATTTCAGCTTTTGGATTTGATTTTACAATCTCAGTTTCTTTTTTAACACTCACTTTATCTCGATAAGAATATAATTGTTTTCCGCAAGAGCTAATAAAAATTAGGCTTACAGCTAAAATGGCAAAATGGAAATTTTTCATATTTTTCATGATTAAGAAATTCGACAGCAAGATATTTGCTTTTTAAATAATTCGGAACTTTATTATTGTAATCCCCTGATAATACTCATTTTCTTGGGCTTATTAAATTTAGGTTTACTTTAAATGCAGCCAATTATTTACTTAAATTCGTATATTTATTAGATTAGTACTAAACTTTCAGATTAAACTCACGATTTTTGCCGCCCACTTTTCAATTTTAAATAGTACTAAAATAGATTTGAAAAGTACCATTTATTAAAAATGCGTAAAGAAATTCAAATTCAGGTTTTGCCTGCTGAGCAGGATTCAAAGGAGAAAATTCAATCCTATATTTTTTCTTCTACAGGAATTTCTGAATCTGAATTAAACGGATTTAAAATCAAAAAGAAAAGCATTGATGCCCGCCGACAACCCATCAGAATTAACCTTACTTTAGAACTTTTTATTAAAGAAGAACTTCAGGAGGATTTAATTCAGTTTGATTTTAAAAATGTTCAAAATGCCAGGGAAGTTGCCATTATTGGCGCTGGTCCTGCTGGTTTGTTTGCAGCTTTACGTTTAATTGAGTTAGGATTAAAACCAATTGTTTTTGAAAGAGGTAAAGATGTTAAAGAACGCAGACGTGATTTAGCTAATATCACCAGAAACAATACAGTAAATCCTGAAAGTAATTATTGTTTTGGCGAAGGTGGTGCCGGAACTTATAGCGATGGTAAATTATATACCAGAAGCTCAAAACGTGGTGATGTAAACCGAATTCTGAAATTATTGGTTTACCATGGCGCCGATCCTGCTATCTTGTATGAAAGTCACCCACACATTGGAACCAACAAATTACCCGGAATAATTACCAGAATCAGAGAGACAATTCTGAATTTTGGTGGTGAAGTCCATTTTAATGCCAAACTCACAGATTTTCTATTAGATGGTAAAACCTTAAAGGGAATATATATTGGTGAAACTTTACATCGTTTTGAGCAAGTAATTCTTGCAACCGGACATTCTGCCCGTGATGTTTTTGAGTTACTTGAAAAACGTGAAATTGCCATTGAAGCCAAACCATTTGCTTTGGGTGTGCGAATTGAACATCCACAGGAATTGATTGATAAAATTCAATACAAATGTTCTACTGAAAGAAGTGAATTTTTACCTGCTGCAAGTTATAGTGTTGTTCAGCAAGTTGCAGGCAGAGGCGTGTTTTCGTTTTGTATGTGTCCGGGTGGAATTATTGCTCCGGCCATGACAGCTCCCGGTGAAATTGTTGTGAATGGATGGAGTCCGAGTAAAAGGAACAATCCTTATGCAAATAGCGGAATGGTAACATCTATTGAAATTCCGGATTTTAAAGCATTTGCTCATAAGGGAAATCTGGCTGGAATGTATTTTCAAAAAAGTGTAGAGCAGGCTTGTTTTGAAATGGCTGATAAAACCTTAAAAGCACCTGCCCAAAGAATGTCGGATTTTGTGAACAAAAAAGTTTCAGCTGATATTCCTCAAAACTCATATCTGCCAGGCACTGTAAGTAGAAATCTTCATGAAATTTTACCTGATTTTGTAGCTTCAGGATTAAAAGAAGCATTTAAAGTTTTTGGTTCAAAAATGAGAGGCTATTTAACAAATGAAGCAGTATTATTGGCAACAGAGTCAAGAACATCCTCACCTGTAAGAATTCCTCGAAACAAAGAACTTTTGTGCCATACAGAAGTTGAAGGATTGTATCCATGTGCAGAAGGAGCAGGTTATGCAGGTGGAATTGTTTCAGCCGCCATGGATGGAGAAAATGTAGCAACAGCTATTTATCAAAAAGTAAAAAATTAAGAATTTTGAAAAGAATAATTTTTCTTCTGTTAGGTCTGGTTTCTGCCTTTCAATCGCTTGAGGCTGGTACTATAATTTTATCCAAAACTAGTTTGGGCAATTTTGGCTCTTGCCCGGTGAATTATGCTACGGCACCTGCCCGATATAAAATTTGGGCCACAGGATTAAGCACGGGAGTTACAATAACTGCACCGCTGCATTTTGAGGTAAGTTTATCTGTTAATCAAAATTTTGGGAAGTCAGTTTATATTCCAAATAACGGAACTGTTTTAGATACCACTGAAGTTTTCGTTCGTTTTGCCCCCTTACAAACCGGAGCTTTAAATGGATTGTTATCAAACTCAAGTTCTGGTTCAAGTACTGTGAATTTAAATGTAATTGGAACCGGTGCAAGTGGATTAAATATTCCCGCAAATTATTATTCAGGAATTACTCAAACAGGCTCTGCATTATTAACTGCCTTGTATAATAAAATTGCTGGTCATACAACAATTAGTTATGCTGGTTTATGGACAGCCTTCCCCAATTCAGATGCCTTTTATGATGGAAAAGTTTGGGATATTTATTCAACGGCAATCAGTGGTTCATCTGCTGCTTATACATTTACTTTTTCAACTAATCAATGTGGTTCATATTCGGTTGAAGGTGATTGCTACAATAGAGAACATAGTTTCCCTCAATCGTGGTTTAATAGCTCTAGTCCAATGGTTTCCGACATGTACCATATTTATCCTACAGATGGAAAAGTAAATGGAATGAGAAGTAATTATCCTTATGGTGATGTTGGTACAAGCAATTGGGTTTCGCAAATTGGAGGTAAATTAGGAACGAGTATTTCTCCTGGATATTCTGCTTTGGTTTTCGAACCTGTTGACGAATACAAAGGTGATTTGGCCAGAGCACAATTATACATGGCTGCTAGGTATAATAACTTAATAGCATCGTGGCAGAACAATGGAAATGCCAATGAAATACTTGCAGGTAATGCCTATCCTGCTTTTGATGACTGGCAATTGAATTTGCTTGTAAAATGGCACAACCAAGACCCTCCAAGTGTGAAGGAAATCAATAGAAACAATGCTGTTTTTAATGTTCAGGCAAACAGAAATCCTTTTGTTGATAGTCCGCAGTTTGTAAACAGAATTTGGGGTTTAGCTAAACCTTCAGAACCAACAATAGCTAGTTCACAATTGAGTTTAGATTCTTTCACTACAACTGCAGCACGTTTTAGATGGAAAACAGG
>JBMLOK010000020.1:0-1293 GCA_049243005.1 Bacteroidia bacterium
TCGGGGTAATTGAACAATGGATTAGTTGTTTTTACGAATATCAGCATGTTTAACAAGGGTAATTTTTATATATCTCTTGATTGTTTTGAGAAATATTTTCAAAAAGTTTTAGGTTCTAAATTTCCCTATTTTATCAAATTTAAGACCCCGATAGGTGGTCTCATGTTTATAGAAAAATGATCAATATAAATTCCCCCAAATCTCAACAACGCGGACCAAAGGTCCGCGTTGTTGAGAGTTGGCAGTGGTGGTTTCATCACATCTTGGTTTCTATAATCATGTCATCCCTTCAGGATTTTTAAGAGCTTGCGCACAAATCATGTTTCTAATTCTAATTCATTTTTTTTTGGTTTATTTTTAACACTTAATAATCTACATTAAAGTCTTTAAAGTTTCGATAAACTTTAGAGAAGCGGATAATCTTATTAATTCTCTACCAAAGGCCTAATTTGCTATATGTTAAATCAATATTTTAACAATTAATTCTGAATGGTTTATCTTTTTATTTACTTCCTCCCAATTCCTCAATCCCGGCTTTGTAATAGTGTTTCTTGCCATCTAATTCAACTTCTACACATTCTTCAGTAAGTTCTGTTTTGGTTGTTTTTAGGATGCCGTTTTTGTCATAGATATAAGTAATCACTTTGCAGCTTGTTCCTTGAAATGAGCAAAAGGTTTCCTGTTCCACTTGATTACCCGGCTGTTTGTAACTAATTTTATAAAAGCTTTTATCGGGTAGTTGATAGGCCCAAAGTGTTCTTAGCTTGTCCTCATTAAATTTCTCGGTGTACAAATAATCCGGACATTCATTCCTGAATTTCCTGTATTCTATAATGTCTCCATCATCAAAGCGGTTGACGTATTCAGCATATAAATCTTTATAATAACTATAGAAATATTCTCTGTTGGTAGAGCAGCTATCAGGTGGAATATTTGTGATATGAATGCATCTTTCATCTGTTACAATTTGAGGTAGATTTTCAGTTAGATATAAATACCGGTCACCATGTGGTTTGATAAAGTATTTTTTACCTGCTATATCAACTATCGAATCGTAGGCCCTTTTAACTTTAATTTGAATAAAATTGCTGAAAAGACCAGAACTCGGCATTGCCATTTTTCCATCATAAGGAATCTCTTCTTCAGAATGATTGTAATAGTGAAAAATAGGGGAGGCTTCACTGATTCCTAAAGTTTGATAGTTGATTCTGAGTTTGTAAATCCCGGCAAATAAAGGTACTTCCAGAAAATGATTGAATGCTGAATTGGTATCAGTTTCATTCAGGTTAAAAG
>JBMLOK010000021.1:0-4117 GCA_049243005.1 Bacteroidia bacterium
TTCATGAAAGGCATCAAAAAAGAAAATCTTCCCTTCAAAATTTGTCCGGTTTGCGATAAACCCTTTTCATGGAGAAAGAAATGGGAGAAAAATTGGAATGAGGTAAAGTTTTGTAGCGATAAATGCCGAATGAATAAACATGAAAAAAACATTTAAAAGAAGTCTGGTCTGGTTTTCTAATAACCTTCGTACCCAATCAAATCAGGTAATTCAAGAAGCTATTCGTTCCAGTCACTCAGCTTTTTTTGTTTATATTGTTGATGATAGACTGGAGTTAAAAAATGATTGGGGTTTTAGCAAAATGGGACCATTTAGGCTAAAACACCAATTAGATGCGCTTTTTAATCTTAAGGAATTGTTATTAAACAAAGGAATCCATTTCCATGTTTACAAAGGAAATCCTACTACAATCATTCCTGAAATTTGTAAAAGAAATGAAATAGAAATAATCTTCAAACAAGTTGATTTTGCACATGATGAAATCACGGACAATGAACTAATATCAGCTAAAAGTGGAATCAAATTTCAGTTTATCGACGACAATTACTTGATTCCAATTCATGACCTAAGTTTTCCCTTACAAAAGCTACCTGATATTTTTACGCAGTTTAGAATCACAGTCGAAAAAAACATGCCTGTTTTCACTAAACCAGATTTGATTCAGTTGTCAGATTGTGATGTTTTGATAGATAAAAATATAGGAGAATTTAATGTTATTCAATCTGAATCCACTGAAAAAGTAAATGGAGAAACGAAGGCATTATCTCACCTAAAAACATATATTGAATCTGGTCACGCACGCCATTATAAAGAAACAAGGAATGGTTTAATAAATGATTCTGACTCCACTAAACTCTCTCCATTTTTGGCAATGGGTTGTTTGAATGCCAAAACAGTGATGTTTTATGTCAGAGAACATGAAAATGAGTTTGGAGCAAATGAATCAACTTATTGGATTTGGTTTGAATTGTTATGGCGTGATTATTTTAGAAATGTATCAGCCAAATTTGGAAAGAAAATTTTTCTACAAAACGGAATCAAACATCAAACAAACAAAAAGAAATTTAACCCGGAACTATTTAAAAAATGGACCTTGGGAGAAACCGGAGAAGCTTTTGTTGATGCAAATATGAAAGAGCTTTTACAAACTGGTTGGATGAGCAATAGAGGTCGACAAAATGTTGCATCTTACTGGATTCACGACTTAAATATGGACTGGAGACCGGCAGCAGCATGGTTTGAACATCAGCTAATAGATTATGATGTTTATTCAAATTATGGCAATTGGATTTACCTTGCAGGAGTAGGAAACGACCCAAGACCTAATCGAAAATTCAATATCAAAAAACAAGCAGAGCAATACGACCCTCAAGGAGAATATGTGAGAAAATGGCTAAAAAAATAAAAATAGCAGGTATAGATTATGGAAGCAAAATGGCAGGAACAACTGCTATTGCCATGTTAGATGAAAATGGGAAATTCAGCTTGATTCAATCTCAAAAAAATGAGGATGCAGATGAAATGATCATTCAAATGATTGATTCATTTAAGCCTGAATTAATTGCTTTAGATGCACCTTTAAGTTTGCCAAAAGGATTGTATAGTGGCAACCCAAATGATGATTTTTTCTACCGCGAAATTGACAAAGAATTAAAGGCAATGTCTCCGATGTTTTTAGGGGGATTAACAGCTAGGGCTATGAAAATGGCAGCTATTTGTAAATCTAAAAATATTGATATCATTGAATCTTATCCTGCTGCCTTTATTAAAGCAGAAAACCTTCAGGAAATTTATCTAAAGAAGGATAATTCAAGCATCACAAATTTTCAAAAACAAACTGTTAATCATTTTCAATTTAAACTTCCAAAACTATCAAACTGGCATGCATTGGATGCTTGTATTTGTTTGGAAATTGGAATCCGTAAAACAAAACAAACAGCCCGTTTTAAAGGAAATGAATCAGAAAAAATCTGGTTTTAATATTATCAAAGAAACAAGTGGTTTCCTTAACAAAATGAAAAAGTTTTTTTTGATTAACTTGCAGCGATGAAACAATTAGCCTTTGTGGCAATAGGTGGTATGATTGGTGCAAGTTTAAGGTATTTAATATCCTTGCTTACCAAATCATTTTATGAAGGAGATTTTCCTTTTGCTACGCTATTTATCAATGTTTTAGGTTGTTTTTTTATTGGTTTGATTTATTCAAATTTCAACCAAAACAATTCATTTGAATGGATAAAACCGCTTTTGATAACAGGAGTTTTAGGAGGCTTTACAACCTTTTCCGCATTTTCATATGAAGGCATTCAATTGTTTCAATCACAAAAATTAATGGCAGCTATTATTTATATTGTTTTAAGCAATTCGCTTGGTTTAATAGCCGCATATAGCGGGACTTTCATCCAATTATCGAAATAAAATGAAAGGAAAAGTAATTAAATCAACCGGCAGCTGGTACCAGGTTCTCAATGAAAATGGGAATATCATTTCATGCAGAATTAAAGGTAAATTCAGGTTGGATGGAATTAAACACACCAATCCAATTACTGTTGGTGATGTTGTTCACTACGAAATGGAACCCGGTCAAGAAAATGCTGTTATTCATAAAATTGATGAGCGAAAAAATTATATCATTAGAAAATCAAATAACCTTTCTAAACAAACCCATATAATCGCAAGTAATCTTGATCAGGCCGTTTTAATCGTAACCATGGCTTTTCCAAGAACATCGTTGGGTTTTATTGATAGATTTTTACTGACATCAGAAGCGTATCATATTAAACCTATTCTTGTTTTTAATAAACAGGATTTAATGCAAAGTGAATTCAAATCTTTGCAGGATTATGTCATTAATCTTTATGAAAAAATTGGCTATTTATGTTTAAAAACTTCGGTGACTGACAATACAGGAATTAAAGAATTACAAGACATTTTAAAAGATAAAACCAGCTTATTAAGCGGACATTCAGGTGTTGGGAAATCGAGTTTAGTTAATGCCATTCAACCCGGTTTGAACCTAAAAACAACGCATATTTCAAATTACTCAAATAAGGGTCAGCATACAACCACCTTTGCAGAAATGCATCCACTTGAAATGGGCGGTTTTATTATTGATACACCCGGAATTAGAGAGTTTGGATTAGTAGATTTTGATAAACCTGAAATCTCACATTATTTCAAAGAAATTCAACCTTATATTGGTTCATGCAAATTCAATAATTGCATACATGTAAATGAGCCCGGCTGTACTGTTTTAAATGCAGTTGCCGAAGGAGCTATATCGGAGGAACGTTACCATAGTTACCTCAGCATTTTAAACAATGAAGATATTTACGAATAATGAGAGTAGTGATTCAAAGAGTTGGTGAAGCCGAGGTAAAAGTTGATGGCTTAACCATTGGGAAAATAGGTTCAGGATTATTGGTACTGGCGGGCTTTGAAGTCAATGACAATCAGAAAGACCTCGAATGGATGAGTGGTAAAATCTGTAAACTTCGAATTTTTAATGATGAAAACGGCGTGATGAATATCAATGTAAAAGATGCCGGAGGAGATATATTGCTTGTAAGTCAGTTTACCTTACATGCAGACGCCCAAAAAGGAAACAGGCCATCTTATATCAAAGCAGCACGACCTGAAATTGCCATTCCACTTTACGAACAATTCATTAAACAAGTGGAATTTGATTTAGGAAAATCAATTCAAACCGGAAAATTTGGCGCTGATATGAAAGTAAGTTTAATGAATGATGGACCCGTTACTATTTTATTAGATTCTAAAAAAGACCTAAACGCATGACCATAGAAGAAGCACAGCAACAAGTTGATGAATGGATAAAAACAGTTGGCGTTCGTTATTTCAACGAACTTACCAATACTGCAATTTTGATGGAAGAAGTGGGTGAACTCGCGCGAATAATGGCAAGAAAATACGGGGAACAATCTTTTAAAAACAATGAATCCGACAAAGACATGGCCGATGAAATGGCCGATATCATGTGGGTTTTGATTTGTTTAGCGAATCAAACAGGAGTAAACTTAACTGAAGCCTTTCAAAAAAACATGGATAAAAAAACCAAAAGAGATAGCAATAGGCATAAGGAAAATCCGAAATTGAA
>JBMLOK010000021.1:4217-9199 GCA_049243005.1 Bacteroidia bacterium
GGGTCTTTAAATTTGGTTCTTTGATATCCACTTTTCACAAAACCTTTGTTAACCTCATAGAACAATTCCTTACCAGATTCATATAAATTATTCGATTCTTCAAAATAAAACTTTAGACTTTGTGGTGATTTGTTTCTAAAAACTATTTCTACTTTTTTTAAATCTACACCCTTTTGTGTTGATTCGTACATCAACACAAATGAACCCGAATCAAGTTTGATTTCAGATTTTTTGAATGCACCAACATAAGCAGGTTTGTTTAAATCCAATTCTAGAAAATCGTTCAGCTCCTTTTCTGCATTGAACTTAATCAATACCTGAGAATCTGTTTTGTTGTCGTATAAAAAACTTTTATTCAGGCTTGAATAGTTTTGTTTTACCTGATTTATTTCTCCTTCAAAAAACGTCGGAACATCAAATAACAATTCTTTATTAAGGTCGGGCTCCCTGCATGAAACCAAAGCAAATAAAACCAGCAAAAAAGTTAATCGCATAATAAAATTTCTCCGCCCATTTCTTTTGGTTGAGGAATACCCATCATTGCCAATGCTGTTGGAGCTAAATCTGCCAATTTACCATTTTTAATACGACGAGTAATTTCGTTTTCAATTAATAATAATGGAACATCATTGGTTGTATGTGCTGTATTTGGCGTACCATCCTCAACATTTATCATGTATTCTCCATTACCATGATCAGCAGTTACTAATAAACTATAACCATTTGCCAAAGCGGCTTTTACTACTCTTCCTAAACAATCATCAACTTTTTCAATGGCTTTTATTTCAGCAGGAATCACACCTGTATGTCCAACCATATCCGGATTAGCGAAATTGACTACCATAAAATCGGCTTCATTTTTTTCGATTTCACCCAATGTAAATCCACAAACTTCTTCTGCACTCATCTCCGGTTGTAAATCATAAGTTGCAACTTTTGGTGATGGCGCCATATGCCTTACTTCACCTTCAAATGGAGTTTCTCTTCCACCACTAAAAAAGAAAGTTACATGCGGATATTTTTCTGTTTCTGCAATACGAACCTGCTTTTTACCATTGGCTTCCAATACTTCACCCATGGTATTATTCAATTCAATATCAGGAAAAACAACTTCAACATTTTTAAATGTTTTGTCGTAATCTGTAAGTGTAATATATTTCAAATCCAAAGGTTTCATGGCCTGTTCAGGGAATTCCTGTTGGGTTAAAGCCATTGTAATTTCTCTGCCTCTATCAGTTCTGAAATTGAAATTTATTACAACATCACCTTCTTTTATTGTTGCAATATCTTTCCCATTTTCTTGCAGGATGATTGGTTTTAAGAATTCATCGGTTTCATCAGCTGCATATTTTGATGAAATTGAAGCAAACAAATCAGTTGATTTTTCACCTATACCATTTACTAATGCATCATAAGCAAGCTTCACTCTCTCCCAACGTTTATCGCGGTCCATGGCGTAATAACGACCTGTAACACTTGCTATTTTACCACCGGTTTTATCTAAATGACTTTGTACATCTTTTAAATAATTTAAGCCACCTTTAGGGTCTGTATCACGTCCATCTGTAAAAGCATGTATGAAAAAATTCGAAATCGATTCATCTTTCATTAAAGAACATAATCCTTTAAGATGATCAATGCTACTGTGAACGCCACCATCACTTACTAAACCAATAAAATGTACGGATTTATTATTGTCTTTAGCGTATTTCAAAGCCGACATCAAAACTTCATTTTCTTTAACCAGATTTTCTCTAAAAGCTTTATTGATTAATACCAATTGCTGATAAACAACTCTACCTGCACCAATATTCATGTGACCAACTTCCGAATTACCCATTTGTCCATCAGGCAAACCAACCCATTCACCACAAGTATGAAGTTCACTATTTGGATATTTGGCGATTAACGCATCAAAATTTGGCTTATTAGCTAAGTTAATTGCATTTCCATCATAAGGTTTACCATTACCCCAACCATCTAATATTAATAAAATAACACGCTTGTTCATAGCAATAAATTAAGCAGCAAATATAAGAATATAACAATGGAGAAAAATTGATTATAAAAGGCAATGAAAGGAAATGATTGGTTTCACTTGAATTTTGGCATGGTTTTGGTATCTTGCTGACATAATAAACATAACAATTTCACCCAAAATGAAAAAGTTTAAAATTTTAATTCTGGTTATTGCATTGTTCCCATTAGCGGCATCTGCCGATACTTTTGACGATATATTAAATGCCTTAAAAGCAGGTAATTCTAAAGAAATGACTCGTTCATTTAACAATAGTGTTGAACTTACACTTTTGGATAATGAAGGCATTTACAGCAAACAACAGGCTGAACAAATGTTAAAGAATTTCTTTGCGAAAAATCCTCCAAAATCAGTTACACTGCAACATAAAGGTGCCTCGGGACAAGGAGCGCAATATGCCATTGCAACTTACGAAGCAGCTACTGGAAAATTCAGAGCTTATTTGTTTTTAAAAGATACCGGAAATGGCTTATTGATTCATGAATTTAGAATCGAAAGGCAATAATCTTTAGACTGAAATCATTCTGGTTTCTTATGAGGAAAAGTTATTATCTTCAAACAATATCATAAAATCTCCAATAATAAAACAAGCCTATTAAACCAATATATGCCAGGTTATTAGCAACATATATAAGTTTAGAAAATATGGTTCTGTTTTTGTCCTTAACGATTTTAAAACTCCAAATACTTATTGGAAAAATTAAAATCAAAACCAGAAATGGTAAATAGGAACTCATACTCACAAAAATATTGGATGGGTCAAAGTAAGGAGCATCAAAATAAAATACATTAATGCTTCCACTCAATACATACATATAATAAACCAAAAACAAACTCAGCGGAATCATCGTTTTTTCTGTTATTGTTAGTTGACTTTTATTGATTAGTAGAATGAGGAAATAAATAAAACTAAACAAAAACAAAACTGCACAAAACAGGATAAAAACTGCTTGAATTATATTGTTCTTAGGAATTTGAAACCTGCCTAATTTTTCAAATTCAATATTCTTTGGGAATAAAGAATCAATGGCTACAATACGATTTCCTTTTTTCAATTCATCAGCTAAATTAAAGCTTACTGTATTCGAATAATCGTGATAAAAAAACAGATTAAAATTTCCGGTTTGTAAATCCCAAATTGATGTAAGTAAAGTGCCATCCCCTATTTTGTTTCTGCAAACATGCATCGTATCGGAAAGTGCTTTACAAAACGCTAAACTCGTATCAATTTTATTGTTTAAAAAGGAAAGTCCATTTTTATAACGCACCAATGAATTTGCTTTTTCCTGACTGGTAATTGATGGACAAAAATTGGAAATAACGTATTTATCATCACTACCAATTTTGACTGAATAAGGCTCAACAACCAGGTATTTCCCGGATTTATCAGCATACAAAAAAACATCTTCTATAAAAAATGAGTAATCGTATTTTTCAATAAAGGCTTTTACTTCCTCAACATTTTTGCATGAATGAAGAATATCTTTAAGATAGATTGTAGGATTGGTAATTTCTTTTTCACCTGATTTCTTTTCAAGTTTTGGATGATAGGATGCTAATCGTTCAAAAGCCAATCCCATTTCATTCATGCCGGTTTGAGGAGCAAAACCATTTTCGCCATCAAATCTTGAGCCTGTAAAAGCAGCGCCATATTTGTTTTGGGCTGAAGCAGTTTCAAACCAAAGTCTGGGTGTTAAACGCCAGGCATCTTCATTACTTCCAAAAATAGTTTTATTACCCAATGTGAGTTTATAACCACTGCAAGCTTTAAGTGTATTGATGTTATATGAAAAACAAAATAAAATGAAAAGCAGATTAAGGTAATTTCTCATGTTGGGGTTTGGTTTATTCCCGAAACAAACGAGATATACCTAAGGGAATTGCCTTACTAAGGTTTAGGTTAGAAAAATAGAAGCTAATTAAACGGCCACAGCACCCTTAATTCCGGGATGTGGATTGTAGTTTTCCAATTCAAAATCCTCGTAGTTAAAATCAAAAATTGTTTCCTGGTTTCCTTTGATTTTCATAGTTGGATAAGGACGAGGTTCACGACTTAACTGCAATTCTACTTGTTCGAAATGATTACTATAGATATGTGCATCGCCAAAAGTATGAACAAAATCGCCCAGCTCCAGGTTACAAACTTTTGCAATCATCATGGTAAGCAAAGCATAAGAAGCAATATTAAAAGGCACTCCAAGAAACATATCAGCACTTCTTTGGTATAACTGACAACTTAATTTACCATCAGCCACATAAAACTGAAAAAAAGCATGACAAGGCATCAAAGCCATTTTTGATAAATCAGCCACATTCCAAGCACTAACAATCATTCTTCTTGAATCCGGATTTTTCTTGATTGTTTCAATCAGTTCAGTCAATTGGTCGATATGTCCACCATCTTGAGTAGGCCAACTTCTCCATTGATAACCATAAACCGGGCCCAATTCTCCCTCAGGTGAAGCCCATTCATCCCAAATACTTACATTATTTTCTTTAAGATATTTGGTATTTGTTTCACCTTTAATGAACCACAACAATTCGTAAATGATTGATTTTAAATGAACTTTTTTAGTTGTAACAAGCGGAAAACCATCCTGTAAATTAAATCTTATTTGGGCACCGAATATGCTTTTAGTGCCGGTTCCGGTTCTATCAGACTTAAAAGTACCGGTTTCATAAATATGCTTAAGGAGGTTTTCGTACTGGTTCATGGAGTGAAATTATAGAAACCACGAAATAAGGAGGGTTTTACACGCTTTTATTAAGAATATTTCAACAGCAAATGTAAAATTCAGAAATAATCTAATTCTTTTAGCTTAGATTTCAGATAGATTATTGCATTAGACGATTCAAATCTTATTTTTGCGGTTCTCTTAAATTTATAAAAAAATGGCTGAAGTAATCCGCATGCCCAAAATGAGCGATACAATGACCGAAGGTG
>JBMLOK010000022.1:0-2136 GCA_049243005.1 Bacteroidia bacterium
TGAAACTTGTTTAAAGTTAATTCCATCTTCACTTATTAGCACTTCTACAAATTCAGGAAATAATATCCATGAAGGCATTGCTCTTAAAAAATTAGCGGATACTTCGTTTACCGATTTAATCTCTCCTAAATCAATAATTGCTTCAACATCATGTTCTTGTAATCCTAACCATAAACCATCATGAAAATCAATTGATCCTTTTTGTCCATCACTAATTGAAACTTCACCATCACCATAATAAAATTGACTTGGTTGGTATTTCATTTGAATCTTTTTGCCAACGCCTTCATGAAAAATCAGCTTTCTTGAAAACAATTCAGGTTCCGGATCACTGCTATTAAAAACGCGAGCTTTGATTTCACAAGAATTCCTTACTATAAATGGCTTTTCATAACTTGGAGAATTTCTGTCAGGATTTGTACCATCTAAGGTATATTGCATTTTTAAGCCTTTTTGACCTGAAACCATTTTTATTTCAAAACCTTTTTCCAACTGATTGTAACTAACTTCAAAATTTACAGGTTGAGCTTCATAACCATATTTTACACCCATTTTATCTAATAATGGATAATGAGTTTGTAAGCGATTCCAAAATTCGGAGTATTGTTGCTGATTTTTAGGTGTCCAAAGGTTTTCAGACATAGCTAAAATTCTCGGGAACAAACGGCTATCAACAATTTCTTGAGGAGCACGTTCTGTCCACATATTACACTCACTACCCAAAATATGTTTTGATTCTTCTGAACTTAAACCTTCCGGTATTGGTTGAAAACTATATACTCTTTTTAGGTCGATAGATTTTAAACTATAATCAAAATACAAATGTGATGTTGGAGATACAATAGCATCATTACCATTTTTTACTGCATCAATAGCACCTTGAACTCCTCTCCACGATTGAACAGTAGCATTTGGAGCCAGGCCACCTTCCAGAATTTCATCCCAACCTATGATTTTTTTGCCTTTTTGATTAACAAACTTTTCTACCCTTTTAATAAAATAACTTTGCAACTCATGAGCATCTTTAAGCCCTTCTGTTTTCATTCTCAACTTACATTTATCACACTTTTCCCATCTGTACTTCGGAGCTTCATCGCCACCTATATGGATATAAGGAGCAGGAAATAAGTCCATAACTTCTGTTAAAACTCCTTCAATAAACTGAAAAGTATAATCGTCACCGGCACAATAAATATCTTTAAAAACACCCCAATTATTAGCTACTTCAACTTTTTCATGAGTACACGACAATTCAGGATAAGCCGCAATTGCAGCCAAAGAATGTCCGGGCATTTCAATTTCAGGAATCACCATAATGTGAAGTTTATTCGCATAAGCAACAATTTCTTTTATATCCTCCTGAGTATAATAGCCACCGTATGAACTTCCATCTTTCTCCAAACGCCAGGCTCCTTTCGAAGTAAGCTCAGGATATCTTTTGATTTCAATTCTCCAACCTTGATCTTCTGTTAAATGCCAGTGAAATTTATTGAGTTTATAGAATGACAATAAATCGAGGTAACGAAGTATAAACTTCTTGTCCATAAAATGTCTGCAGCAATCTAAATTCAGGCCTCTCCAATTAAATGCCGGCTTATCATAAATATCAAGAAAAGGACAATTAATTTCTGCTATCTGTTTGGGTTCAGGAAAAATTTGTCTCAAACTCTGGATTCCATAAAGAATTCCTGCAGGATGTGATGCTTTAATTTCAATTCCAGATTTTCCAATATGTAATAGATAAGCTTCATCACCTAAAGAATCTACCTTATCTATCAAAAATAAACTGATACAACTTGAACACTTTTTATCCGATTTTAAAATCCCAATTCTAATACCATAACTATTCTGAATTTGTTCTTTTAAGAAAACGGCTGAAGCCATTAATTCAGGTTTATTCGGAGGAATCTGAATATAAGTATTTGGTGTAAGTGTAAAAGTGCCTTTTTCAAGCTTTACAGAAAGTGGTTTAGGTATAATATTTACCTGAGCATTTGATACTAAGACAGTAAAAAAGAAACTGAATAAAGAGCAAAATCTCAAAAAGTTTAAATTCGTCATACAAGCCGAAAATTAAACTTTTATTCTAAAAAACCATGTGGTTGATGCGATTTTGTATTTTCTCTATACTTTCTA
>JBMLOK010000023.1:0-2617 GCA_049243005.1 Bacteroidia bacterium
CTTGGGTTATATACATCGCTCCATCGAAAAAATGAGTGAAAGCTTAAGTTATAGAAACTTCATTTTTGCTACAAGTAGAATGGATTACCTTTCAGCCCATATCAATAATTTAGCCTGTGCTTTAGCAGTTGAACAAGGTTTAGAAGTTGAAATTCCGGAAAGAGCCCAAGTTATTAGAATCATTTTATCTGAACTAACCAGATTGGCTTCACATCAATTGTGGTGGGGAAGCACAGGTTTAGACTTAGGTGCTGTATCTCCTTTCTTTTATGGAATGCGTGAAAGAGAAGGAATTATGGAAATTATGGAAGAAACCTGTGGAGCTCGTTTAACGATGAATTTTATGGTTCCTGGTGGAATTATGGCGGATATTCATCCCGATTTTCAAAGAAAGACCAAAGCAATTTTAAGTCAGATTAAAACCAATATCAAAGAATATGATGATTTGCTTACTGGTAATGTCATATTTGAAGAAAGAACGAAAGGTGTTGGTGTAATTTCAAAGGAAGAAGCCATTTCATTTGGAATGAGTGGACCATGCGCAAGAGCTTCCGGTGTAAGTTGTGATATCAGAAAATGGTTCCCTTATTCAGGTTATGAAAAAGTTCAGTTTGAAGAAATTCTGGAAACCTCAGGCGATTGTTACGGTAGATATATGGTTCGTATGAGAGAGATGTTACAATCTGTTTCAATCATCGAACAATTAATCGACAATATCCCTGAAGGAGATATTCAAGCCAAAACCAAAAATGTTATCAAATTACCAAAGGGTGAATTCTACCAAAAAGTAGAAACTGCCAGAGGTGAATTAGGTGTTTATTTAGTAAGTGATGGTGCTGCAAGCCCTTATCGAATTAAATATCGCTCACCTAATTTCTCTAATTTATTTGCATTACCTCAAATGGCAAAAGGTGCTAAAATTGGTGATTTGGTAGCCATCATGTCGACATTAGATTTAATTATTCCTGATATAGATAGATAAAATCATGAATCATACATTACTTGCAATTTCATTGTCATCTATCGCAAATTCAATGCACCAAAGCTTACAGGCTATGTTGGGAGATGGATTTGCTTTGACTGCCACAGAAATGCTCATACAAGGCCTTAGCCTGATAGTTTTTCTTGTTATCTTATGTTTCTACTTGGGCTGGATGGAAAGAAGGGTTGCTGCTTTTATGCAAATCCGTTTAGGTCCAAACAGAGTAGGTCCTCAAGGCACATTACAAATTATTGCTGATACGATTAAATTACTTTTAAAAGAAGGATTAACTCCCAATAGTTCAGATAAATTTCTTTTCAATTTAGCTCCAATGATTATGGTAGTAACTTCATTTTTAGTTGTTGCCCCATTGGCTTTTTCAAAAGATTTTCAGTTATGGGATATCAATATTGGTATTTTATATGTGTCTGCTGTTTCATCAATTTCCGTTATTGGAATTCTTATGGCAGGCTGGTCGAGTAACAATAAATACTCTCTTTTAGGTGCTATGAGAAGTGGAGCGCAATTGGTTAGTTATGAATTGTCAATTGGTTTGTCTTTAATTTCAATTGTGATTTTAACAGGAAGTCTTCAAATGTCTGATATTATTAATAGTCAATCAAATGGTTGGTGGTTGTTTAAAGGACATATTCCTGTCATCATTTCCTTTGTTATTTTTATCATTGCTTCCACTGCCGAAATTAACAGAGCTCCTTTCGATTTAGCAGAAGCTGAACAAGAATTAACTGCCGGTTTCCATACAGAATATTCGGGTATGAAATTCGCTATGTTTTTGTTATCTGAATACATCAATTTATTTATTGCATCTGCCATTGCAGCAACAATCTTTTTAGGTGGATGGATGCCATTACATTTAGGAAATTTTGAGGCATTCAATCATGTGATGGATTATATACCGGGATTCGTTTGGTTCATGGGTAAAACCATGTTTATTATTTTTATCATTATGTGGTTCAGGTGGACATTCCCTAGGCTTCGTGTTGACCAACTACTGAACCTCGAATGGAAATACTTACTTCCAATAAGTATGATTAATACAATTTTCATTACCATTATTGCCATTTACGGCTGGCATTTTTAATACAGATAAATATGTTTATAAAAGAATATTTTTCAACTATTTATCGCTCGATAAAATCCTTGTTAACAGGGATGAAACTGACAGGATATTATTTTACTCATCTGAACAAGATTGAAACAGAAGAATATCCCGATAACAGAGCGACTTTAAAAATGGCAGATCGTTTTAGAGGTGAAGTTGTAATGCCACATAACGAAAACAACGAACACCGCTGCACAGGTTGCCAGGCTTGCGAAATAGCTTGTCCAAATGGTACCATCAAAATTATTACCAAACAGGAAATTCTCGCTGATGGTAAAAAGAAAAAACGTATTGACAGTTTCATCTACCACCATGATTTATGCACCTTGTGTAATTTGTGTATTGTAGCTTGTCCTTCTGATGCAATTGTTATGGCTCAAACATTTGAACATGCAGTTTATGATAAGAAGTTATTGAAGAAAATTTTGAATAATCCTGATTCTAAAATTATGGAGGGAGTAGAATAATATGAGTAGTTCAAGTATTGTATTTTATATCCTTTGTTTGATGAT
>JBMLOK010000023.1:2717-8167 GCA_049243005.1 Bacteroidia bacterium
TGGTTATGCATCAACGAATTTGCTTTAGATTCAACTAAACCTGCAGGTAATTTAGGTACAACTAGAGAATTAGGTCAGAAATTACTAAGCACAGAAGCAGGTGGATATATTTTGCCATTTGAAATGATTGGACTTTTACTTTTAGCCGCAATGATTGGCTGTATTGTAATTGCAGTTAAAATTAAAAACGATTCACAAATGAATAAGGAGGCTACATTATGAGTACTGAACCGGGTTTATATCATATCTTAATCATTAGTAGTATTGTTTTCTTTTTAGGGATTTATGGATTCCTCACAAGAAGAAATATGATTACCATGTTAATGTCGGCAGAATTGATGTTAAATAGTGCCAATATCAATTTTGTAGCATTTAATAAATACCTACATCCTGAAAATGCAGATGGTATTTTCTTTAGTATTTTCATTATAACAATTGCTGCTGCCGAAGCTGCTGTGGCCATTGCTATTATCATTCATTTATATCGCCAGATAAAATCTATTGATGTGAATGATGCAAACAATTTAAAATAGGAGGAATTAGAAATGAATTTAATAACACAAGTAATTTTAATTCCCGGTATTCCTTTAGCCTTGTTTTTTATTTTAGGTCTTTTTGGAAAAAAATACCTCCAATCAATTTCAGGTTATCTTTCACTATTGGGTATTTTATGTTCGCTCTTTCTTAGTTTAGATTTAGCATTGTCTTTCAAAAGTTTAGCCCAAGGTTCAGGAGGTGTTCTTGCATTCTCTTTTGAATGGTTAAGTTTTACTGAAACTATGCATATCAATATGGGATTTCTTCTTGATCCTTTAAGTATTATGATGTTGTTGGTTGTCACTTTTGTTTCTTCAATGGTGCAATTGTACAGCTTAGGTTATATGAAAGGTGAGGAGAGATTTGCTACTTATTATGCTTTTCTTTCATTGTTTACTTTCTCGATGTTAGGCTTGGTTTTATCATCCAATATTTTTCAGATTTATATGTTCTGGGAATTGGTTGGTGTTTCCTCATTCCTGTTAATTGGATATTACTTCAATAAAGATTCTGCAGTTGCAGCTTCGAAAAAAGCATTTATCGTAACAAGATTTGCAGATTTAGGCTTTTTGATTGGTATACTTATTTTATCATTTGAAACCGAATCATTGGATTTTTCTGTATTAATTTCAAGATTATCTGATACAAATTCTACCTATTACTTAAATGCAACCTCACCTGCATTTCTTGGTTTAAGCTCATTAAACTGGGGATTGATTTTGGTATTCATGGGTGGTGCAGGTAAATCTGCCATGTTTCCATTACACATCTGGTTACCCGATGCTATGGAAGGTCCTACACCTGTATCTGCTTTAATTCATGCTGCTACAATGGTTGTAGCAGGCGTATTTTTAGTAGGAAGATTGTTTCCTGTATTTGTATTGAATGACTGGGTGATGAATATCATTACTTTCATAGGTGTATTTTCAGCCTTGTTTGCTGCTATCATTGCTTGCACACAAACCGATATCAAAAGAGTATTGGCTTATTCAACCATGTCGCAAATTGGATTTATGATGTTTGCTTTGGGTGTTTCAGGATATGGAGGAGAAGCAGGATTAGGATTTTCAGCATCCTTCTTTCATTTGTTTACTCATGCGTTTTTTAAATCACTTTTATTCTTATCTGCTGGTACAATCATACATTTTGTTCATAGCAACGAAATGGGTGATATGGGTGGTTTAAGAAAATATATGCCAATAACCAATGCTGTATTTTTATTGGCTTGCTTAGCAATTTCTGGTATACCGCCATTTTCAGGATTTTTTAGTAAAGAAGAAATTTTATTGGCAGCCTATAACAAAAGTTTCATGGTATATGGAATTGCCTTGTTAACATCAGGTTTAACAGCTTTTTATATGTTCAGATTGTACTTGATGATTTTCTGGAATAAAGAATCAGAAGTTCACGATTCACACCATGCAGAAGGAACCTGGACTATGAAAATTCCATTGTTGTTATTAGCTATTCCAGCTGTACTTTCAGGCTTTATTCCTTTTGGAACCTATATCAGTTCAGATGGAATTCCATTAGAAAACCATTTGCATTTAATGTTCTCTATTGCTCCAGTTTCATTTGCAATTATTGGAATAACTTTGGCAATAATGATGTATAAAAAAGAAAATGAATTGGCTAATAAAATGTCGGCTTTATTTGGAAGATTTTATCAATCAGCCTTACATAAATTCTATATTGATGAATTGTACTTATGGGTAACAAAAAGTGTCATTTTTAATTTAATAGGAAAACCTTCAGCCTGGTTTGATAAGAATATTATAGATGCCACCATGGTTCAATCTGCTGAACAAACCAATTCTTTGGCTGGTAGATTGAGGTTCTTGCAATCAGGAAAATTGCAGGATTATATGATGTACTTCTTTGCTGCCTTGTTGTTGTTATTTTTTCTTTTTGTTCTCTAATTAAAATTTTATGTCAAGTCCACTTATATTAATTAGTGTTTTTCCTTTTCTCATAGCATTGGCATTGTTGTTAATGCCCGGAGATAAAAACAGCAAAATTATATCCACTATTGGAGCTGCCATTCAATTGGCTTTGGTTTTATTTTTACTGCGTGATTTTATGTCGCTGAGAGCAGCCGGAGTAAATGAACAGTTTTTATTTTTATACGATTATTCTTGGTTTGCCAACTGGAATATCCATATAAGTTTAGGTATTGATGGAATGGCAATGACCATGTTATTAATGACGGCTTTCGTTGTTTTAGCAGGCTCTTTAATTTCATGGAATATGGAAAAACTGCCAAAGGAGTTCTTTATCTTATTGAATTTGTTAAGTGCAGGAGCTTATGGATTTTTTAGTTCACTTGATTTATTCACCATGTTCTTCTTTTTAGAATTAGCTGTTGTTCCAAAGTTTTTATTAATTGGAATTTGGGGTAGTGGTGAAAAGGAAAAAAGTGCTTTTAAATTAGTGCTGATGTTAATGGCCGGTTCTGCTTTAATATTGGTTGGGATGTTGTGGTTGTATTTGCAAAACGGACATACATTCTCCATTGTTGAAATGGCATCTAATCCACCAAGCAAAGAAATTCAAATGTTGGTGTTTCCATTGTTGTTTGTTGGTTTTGGCGTATTCACAGCCTTGTTTCCATTTCATACCTGGGTACCAGATGGACACTCATCTGCACCAACAGCGGGTTCAATGTTTTTAGCAGGTATTTCAATGAAACTAGGCGCATTTGGATGTTTAAGAGTTGCTACTTATTTATTGCCTGAAGCCGCTCAATCGTATTCATGGATAATTGTTGTATTGGCTAGTATTGCTATTATTTACGGTGCATTTGCTACTTTAATGCAAACCGATTTAAAATATATCAATGCATATTCATCTATTAGTCATTGTGGCTTTATATTATTAGGAATTGGCATGTTAACCAAAACTTCAATCACAGGAGCAATCATGCAAATGGTATCACATGGATTAATGACAGCCCTGTTCTTTGGTGCTATAGGAATTATTTATTCAAGAACCCATACACGAAAAGTGGAAGAAATGGGTGGATTGTTAAAATCAATGCCATTTATCTCCAGCATCTTTATTATAGCAGGATTGTGTTCTTTAGGTTTACCCGGATTGAGCGGATTTGCTGCTGAAATGACCATTTTCGTTGGCTCATGGCAACATGCAGATTTCTTTCATAGAATCTCAAGTGTTTTGGCAATTTCTTCAATTGTAGTAACAGCAGTTTATATCTTAAGAGCAGTTGGAAAAGTAATCATGGGTCCAATTAAAAATGTAGATTATTTAAAACTGGATGATGCCAATTTAACCGATAAACTTGCAACCGGGTTATTAACTTTTACTGTTTTGTTCATGGGATTAGCACCATTTTGGTTTATCGGTTTGGTAAGCAAAGATGCTCAAATCATCATGGATCAATTTACTCACCAAATTATTTTACCATAGTATGTTTGTACAATTATTTCAATATTTACCAATAGAATCTCTTTTGTTCTTATTGGTTTTACTAATACTTGGATTAAAAATAAATGACCAAACACCTAATAATTCTTATGGAAATATTATGGCACTAGGATTGTTTATCATTCTGCCACTTGCCTTTATTTTTGGTTCGAATGGAAATCTTTTCGGAAATATGGTTCAGGTAAATTCCATTAATTTTTTCGAAAAAATGATTCTGGTATTTGCAACTGCATTGATATCAATACAGGCTAATGATTGGTTAAGCAAACAAAATCATGCAGCTGAATTTGCTATACTCATTATAGTTTCTTTAATAGGAATGTGTTTGATGTTATCAGCAGGAAATATGCTGATATTCTATCTTGGATTAGAAATGGCATCAATTCCTGTAGCCGCATTGGCAACATTCGATTTACAAAAACAAGAATCTGGAGAGGCCGGAGTTAAATTAATTTTATCATCAGCATTTGCTTCCGGAATGATGTTATTTGGAATAAGCTGGTTATATGGAAGCACAGGTTCGTTAGATATTCAGACAATTTCGATGGGAATGGCTGATTCTAAATTTTCTTCGATGGCAGAAATCTGGGGACTGATTTTGGTTTTTAGTGGATTTGCTTTTAAGATTTCAGCAGTGCCATTTCACTTTTGGACAGCTGATGTTTATCAAGGTGCACCATTGAGTGTTACAGCCTATTTGGCAATGGTTTCTAAAGCAGCAATGGCATTTGTATTTATATCAATATTGGCACCGTTGTTTATTCAATTACCTCAAGTTTGGATTGCTTTGGTAAGTATTACAGTTGCATTGACCATTTTTATAGGTAATTTATTTGCTTTAAGACAAAGCTCCATTAAACGATTTTTGGCATTCAGCTCCATTGCACAAGTTGGATTTATATTATTGGCTTTAATCATGCCATCAGAACAATCTATTGTGTCGATAATCTATTTTGTTATCATTTATTTGTTTTCAAGTATTGGCATATTTGGCGTTGCAACCTGGCTTGAAAGTAGCGGTGCAAAATCGAATCTTTCGGTATTTAAAGGCTTTTACCATGAGCACAAATTCTTGAGTTGGGTAATGGCAATTTGTTTATTTTCATTGGCTGGTATTCCACCAACAGCAGGATTTTTTGGAAAATTCTTTTTGATTGGCTCCGGAATTAACATCAGCAATTTTTATCTAATATTATTTGTGGTTTTAAACATGGTTGTTTCATTGTACTATTATTTAAAAATAGTGAAGTATATGTTTATGGATGCACCACTTGAAGTTGTTGAAGTGAAGCCAATTCCACTATCATTAAAACTAACTTTAATCATTAGTATGTTTGGTGTGATAAGCTTTGGTGTTAGTAACTGGTTGTATAATTTTATTCATCAATTATTGTAAAAATTATGGCATTAAACGGAAATCATTTATTCGAAGATTTGAATGAAATAAAATGTGCAATAGTTGAAAAAAA
>JBMLOK010000024.1:0-5870 GCA_049243005.1 Bacteroidia bacterium
GCTAATCTACTTGCAATTTCTTAAATGCCCATCTGCCATCAGTCGTATAAATTTTAACCAAATACAATCCTTTATTTAATGTATTGGTTTTAATTGTGGCAATCATGTTTGATTTGTATTCTACAATTACATCTGTTTCTTTTCCGTCTAATGAAAATAATTCAACTTTTGATAATTCAGTATTGCTGTTTAATAAAATAGTTGTTTGCTCAAAAGATGGATTTGGATATAAATCAAAACCTACATCACCCGAAACAGTATTTAAACCTGTAGCATTTTCAACAAGAAGGCTATACGTCATATTTGAATCTGAAATGGTTTGTGAGATTGGAAATCCACCAAAATTTGCTCTTGCAAAAACCTGATAATATACTGTTAAAGGATAATTACCTGCTGCACCACTTGCTGCTGTTCCCGTAATTGTTGCACAACCCGGTGTTCCTCCCGGTGCTGCGCATGTAGCATTGTGGCATACATAAGCAAATCCATTAGGCATGCCCTTAACGCCCGTAATTTTAATAGAATCAATATTGGCAAGAATTTGTTGACCTAAATAAGTTACCAAAGTATCTTTATTGATGTAAAATTGAATGATTTGTGTGTAAGGAAGAGATTCTTTCGCATTAGCTAATGCAGCAGGATAAATTCCACTGCTTTTAATTGTAGTATCAGGAGAACATTGTGCAGAAAGATCTTTGCTGAAAGTAATTGCAGAAATCAGTATTATTGAACAAACTAATAGCTTTTTCATGAGAAATAATTTTGAGGCAAGGTATTATATTTTTTTGATTTGTTTAACTCTTTTGGGTTCAATTAATACCATACATGCACAATTTTTACTAAAAGGCAAGATTCTGGAATCAGGTTCAAACAAGCCGATTCCTGATTGTGTAATTGATTTGAATGAATCTCAAATCAAATCAAATAATACAGGTGAATTTGAAATTTCATTCAAAAAAATGGATTCTGAAAAGTATTATATCAATATTTTTAAAGAAGGTTATGAATCAATAACAAAATCATTTTCCGAAAGCGAAAGAAACTTATATCTGGAAGGAAAAAACCAATTTATAGTTTATTTAAATCCTTCTAACAAATTACTAGAGCAAGCAATCATTACAGGCTCCAGAAATACAGAATCTATTACACGTTCAAAAGTAAGTACCGAAGTAGTTAAACCATATCTTATTCAAAACAAAGGCGTAACCAATATGGATAAATTCCTTAGCCAGATTCCTTCTGTGAGTGTTATTGATGGACAAATTAATATCAGAAGTGGAAGTGGCTGGACTTATGGTGCCGGTTCAAGAGTTTTGGTTTTGGTAGATGATTTGCCATTTTTAATGGGTGATGCAGGAAATGTAAAATGGGGATTGGTACCTATTGAAAATGTAAAACAAATTGAAGTTATTAAAGGAGCGTCTTCTGTTTTATATGGCTCTGGTGCTTTAAACGGAATTATTCATTTTAGAACTGAAGTCAGCACAGGTGAACCAATTTCACGTTTTAATGTATTTACATCAGGCTTTTCTAAACCCAAAAGAAGCAGCCTCAATTGGACAAATGAACCCTTAATCAGATATGGTTTTCAGGGATTTCATAGCAGGATGATTGGTACACATAAACTAACATTTTCAACCAATTACTTAAATGATGATGGTTACAGATTAGGTGAATCTGAAGAAAAATTAAGGTTAAGTGCGAATTACCAAAATCAAACATCTAAATTCATTTATGGCTTGGGACTAACTGGTTTATTGAGTAAAGGCTCTTCGTTTTTACTTTGGGAAAGTTATCAAAAAGGATATACAGCGCTTGATTCTGAAGCAACAGCCTCTACTTCACAATCTGTATTTATCGACCCTTTTATAAAATTTAATGCAGGTGGAATTTACCATCAAATAAGAGCCAGGTGGATGTATGTAAACAATGATCTTGTGAACATCGACCCAAATGTAAATCAGGATAATTCCTTTAAAAACTTTTATTCAGAATATCAATTCGACAAAATTTACAAAAAAACAAGAGCTACAGGTGGTTTGGTTTGGGGGAAAAACAATAGTGATGCTGCATTATATGGAGGACAAAATACCAATGAAAATCGTGCAGCATTTCTTCAACTCGACCAGCAATTCAAAAAGCTATCTTTTACTTTAGGAGCAAGGTATGAATGGTTCAAAATGAATGATGAATCGGAATCGGGACCGGTATTTAGAACAGCAATTAACTACAAAGCAGGGAAAGCCGGATTTTTAAGAGCAAGCTGGGGTCAAGGTTACAGGTATCCATCCATTGCAGAAAGGTTTATAACAACAAGTGTTGGCGCATTAAATATTTTTCCAAATCCAAATTTAGGTTCTGAAAAGGGTTGGTCGACAGAATTGGGATTTAAACAAGGATATAAATTAAAAGGATTAAGTGGTTTTGTTGATATCGCATTGTTTTATACCAGGTATACCAATATGATAGAATTTAATTTTGGTGCATGGAAAACTCCAAATCCAATGAATCCTTTTAGTACCATTGGATTTAAGTCTTTTAATATTGGTGAAACTGAAATTAAAGGAATTGATTTTAGCAGCGGACTTGAAGGTAAATTTGCAGGAATTTTATGGCAGGGAATGCTGGGTTATACTTATACAATTCCGGTTATTCTAGATGAGAATTATGTTTTTGCACTAGATTCATCAAGAGGACCACAAAATTTCAGAAACACCAGTTCTGATAGTTTGAATATTCTAAAATATAGATTTGAACATCAAGTTAAAATTGATTTACAAGGCACTTATAAAAAATTTGAACTAGGTTTCAGTTGGAGATATAATAGTCAGATTAGAAATGTTGACCGTGCCTTTATTGATGGGATTATTCCAATTTTTGTACCAGGCATTCAAGAGGCAAGAAATGAATTAAGTGGAAACAATATTGTTGATTTTCGGGCTTCATTTAAAATCAACAAAAACCTAAAAGTTGCATTGATTATAAACAATCTGCTTAATTCAGAAACCATGTTTCGACCCGCAGATTTAGGTCCACCAAGAATGACTATGTTACAATTAAGCGGGAGATTTTAGATTATTTAAACACCTAATATTATTCCTATTTAAGAACCCAATCTTTTATAAATTGCAACATGTCTCCAGCATTTAAATTTATCCTCATATTTGGCGCTTCATATTTGCTTATGAGCGGATTATACCAGCTTGTAATTTGGGCAGCAGCTCCAGGACCAGATATTTTTACCATATTGGTAGCACAAATTTTACCTAATTTTATAAGTGGCATAGAATTACATTCATTTCCTTCGAAAAGTGGAATTCAAATATGGAACAGTGAAGGTGCCTTGGTAAACATAATGGAAGGTTGCAATGGTATGGCAGTTTGGATTACATTACTATCATTTACATTGGCTTTCACCGGTAAACTAAAAACTTACTTCTGGTTTCTACCACTAAGTTTTTTATTACTTCAAATTGGAAATATTTTAAGACTCATAGCACTTATCCAATTAAAAATTCAAAAGCCGGATTTATTTGAAATATTCCATACTTATTTATTCCCTGCGATATTATATGCTTTTGCATTTGGCCTGATGGTTTGGTGGGTTAAAATGATTCAATCAATGAATAAAAAGTAATGAAAATAAAAACTATTGGCCTTCTTTTATTTTTGATTTTATTGAATTTTGGAATACAATCGTTTAATTTTTTAAATGGAAGTTTTTGTGACTTTTATACCTTTCATGCTGATTGTTCCGGAGTATTGGATGTTGTCTTAAACAAGTTCATTCGATTAATATTAAATATTATCATGATAGGCATTATATCTGATAAAAAATGGAGTGATTTAAAGAATATCAAATTGTATTTACCAATTGCAATATTGAGCTTATTTATCTTTGATTTATTTATCTTTTTTCTAGCAAATGCAGGAAGATTAATTGTTGTACATAAAGTACTCAATCCACTACTTTATAGTCCTTTAATTGTAATTGCTTTAGCGGCATTTATGTTTGTTAATAAATCGAACATCGACAAATAAAAACATAGAATTAAGAAATTGGCTTTAATACCTCAGTATCCTTGGGCTAATGCCATTAGGCTATTGAGGTATAAGCAGGATTTAATGAATTTAAAAATCTGTTATTCAAATAAAAATCAAACCAAAAATTGGTATTTCTCTTTTAGAATCTCAACCTCAAAAACATTAGATTCAAACCATTCTCCATCTAAATGTGCTTGAATTGTTTTGTTACTCCTGATTACAACTTTTTCTATTTGTTTGTAATTTATAAAGGGCAAATCCAGGTGTTTTCCTTTTTCAATAACTGGCAAATATCTCATTCTTTGAAACAACGAAATATCTTTCACCCAAGAGAATTCCAAAACCCCATCTTTTAAATCAGCATTGGGAGCAACTTTAAAACCACCACCATAAGTACTTCCATTGGCAACACTCAACATAAACATTGAATCCTTTAGTTTTACATCTCCAAAATCAACTTCAATATGACATGATTTATGAGTAAATAATAAACTCAAAACAGTACTCATATAAGCTGCCTTTCCTGTAAACCATTTTTTTCCTAAACCTGATTTTACAACTTCTCCATCAAAACCAATTCCTAAACCATTCAGGAAAATTTTGTCGTTACAAATGCCGGCATCAATGAGGCTTGTTTTGTTATTTTTGATTTTATCTAATTGTTGTTTCCAATTTGAATTAGCATATAAATGTTCGAAGAAATCATTACCAGTACCGGCTTTTATAAGTAAAACAGGAATGGGAATATCTTTATAATGATTAAACACATTTTGAATGGTACCATCACCACCTACAACAATCAGAAGATTAAAATCATTGAGATTTTCGGGATATTCATTTCTAAAAGTTGAAACCAAAAATGAAGCATTAATAAGAAATTCATTAATCTCAGGAATTAACTTTTCAGCTTTTCCTTTTCCGGCAAATGAGTTGTATAAAACAGCAATTCTCTCAATCATTTGATCAAATAAGGGAATTTTATTGAAAAAAGGAAATCGATAACAATCAACGATTATTATTCTTTTAAATTTAAATCTTATTAAAATTTGATTTGCAATTGTTACCTAATTAGCTAACTTTGAATTGTGGAAGAAAATTTCATTAGAAACATCTTTTATTATAAGAATTACTACCTTGAATTCTATAATAAACTTAGACCTGATGTTAAGAAAAAGTTTAACTGGACATTGCAACTTATAGCAACACTTGATCGTGTTCCTGAAAAATACTTCAAGCATATTACAGGTTCAAGTGGTATTTATGAAATTCGAGTTGAATTAGGTTCTGATATTTTTAGAGTCTTTAGCTTTTTTGATAAAGGTCAAATTATCATTTTAGCAAACGGTTTTCAGAAAAAAACTCAGAAAACACCCAAAAGTGAAATTGAATTAGCTGAAAAATTAAAAAAACAATACTTCGATGAAAAAGGAAAATAAAAATCTTACATCATTCTCTGAGCACTTAGATATGCAATATGGGAAAAAGGGTACTATCACCCGAGATACTTATGAGCAGGAATTCGAAGCATTTAAACTTGGGGTTATGCTTCAAGAACTTAGAAAAGAACAAGGATTAACACAAGAACAACTTGCGCAAAAGTGCGGAACAACTAAAACTTACATTTCGAGAATAGAAAATAATGCAAGTGATATCAGACTTTCGACACTAATGAGAATTATTAGAGAAGGATTTGGACTTCATTTAAAATTATCAGTAGATATTTAGGGCCTGCTGAAAATCTTTATTAGGACTTATTATCAATTAATTAAACTTAGTTTTAATAATCTAAATGCAAGGTTTTAAGAACAATTGCTTAAAAATCCTTG
>JBMLOK010000025.1:0-17723 GCA_049243005.1 Bacteroidia bacterium
TTAACATGGACGGATTATTTGGAAGTGATGAGATTGTAATGAATGAATCAGGCTCTTATGCATTAACAAAAACAAGCTCTATTCCGATTTCAAGCACACAAAGAACAGGTTCAACCAGAATGAGAGTTGGTGTGACATATTCACCAACAACTTTAAATCCAAGTGTAACCTTCTTAGGAGTATTCAAAGACTTTGTTGTGAATTTTCCAACAGATACATCAAGACCAGTTGTTTCAATCAATGGAAACTTGACTATGAACACTGAAATCAACAAACCATTTGTGGATCCGGGAATTACAGCAACAGATAATATTGAAGGAAACATTAGTTCTCGTTACCAAAGAATAGGAGATGTTAATACTTCAGTAGTTGGCCCTAATTATTTGAAGTATATTGTTAAAGATTACTATGGTAATGTAAGTGATACCATTTACAGAACGGTATTTGTAATTCTTAATCAAACGGGCCCTTCAATTACATTAAACGGACCAAGTCAACAGTATGTTGAAGTTTATACTAAATACAATGAATTTGGTGCTGTAGCAAAGGACAATCAAAACAATGTAATTCCTAATAATAACATTACAGTGGTTGGAGCCGTTGATACAACTAAATTGGGTGGTTATAATTTAAACTATACTGTTTTAGATGCATTTGGAATGATGGCAACAGTAAATAGATTAGTAACAGTTGGAGACACCACAAGACCTGTGATTCTGCCTAATTATACTGGTGGAAGGAATTTCTATATACATCAAGTAAGAACAGCTATTGATTTAGAAAAAGTGGTAACGGTAACAGATAATTACTGGAAAGGCTTGGTTCCAAATTGGTTAGGAACAGTTGATGTAAACAATGTTGGTAGTTACTTTATTCCATTCAATGTTACAGATCTTTCAGGCAATATTGCCAATCAAGTAATGGTTGAAATTAGAGTTACAGATAATGTTGCTCCTGTGATTCAATTAAATGGAAATAATCCTTTGACATGGGAGGTTTATAATCCTTATGTAGATCCGGGTTATACTGTTTCTGATAATGTGTGGCCAAAAAATACGATTTCAGTAACATTAAAACCTGCTGTAATTCCTACCAATGTGCTCGGTTCAATAACCAGATGGTATATTGCTACAGACCCTTCAGGTAACAAAGATTCAGTAAGTCGTACAATTAATATTGTAGATGAAACTAAACCGATTGTGAAAATTCTTGGTGGAGAAACAGTGAACATGAACAGATGGTGTGAATACATAGATCCAGGAGTTGAATTACAAGATAATTACAACAGTGATGCTGAAATGAGACAACCGGGTAGATTCGTAGTTTCAACAACACTTCCATTAATTCCTGGACAAACAAACAGATGGTTTGGAGATATTCCGGGATTATTTAGCATGACATACAGAGTAACAGATTTATCAGGAAACCAAAGTGATTTGGCAATTAGATACATTAGAGTTTCACCTGATGCTTGTATTACAGGAATAAATGATGTTCTAAATGTTGAAAAATTGATGAGTGTTTATCCTAATCCAAGTACTGGTTTGTTTAATTTTAGATTGGTTCAGGCATTGGATAATGATGTAAAAATAACCATCTCTGATATTCAAGGAAAAGAAGTTGCTACTAAAATAATTGGTGGTAAAAACTTAACTGAAGAAACATTAGACTTAAGTTCTGCTAACCGTGGTATTTATATCATGAAAGTTGAAACAGGATCGAAAGTTTATACAATGAAACTTCAATTGAACTAGAAATTAATTTTACCTATAAATAAAAAAGGTGCTTCGAAATTCGAAGCACCTTTTTTATTTATAAGTAATCTTAAAGATTTTTTTTGTTGTTTTTTTTACCGCATAATCCTTATCAGTTATTAAAGGAATTAAGGCCACTGTTTCATTATTGTTTTTTAAAATACAACAAAGCTTTTTGTCTAACTTATTTACCTTTTTATTAATTAAATAGTCACTTACTTTTTGAGTACCTTTTAATCCTAATGGACTAATTCTATCACCGGGATTTATTTTGCTTATTTGAATTGGAAAATCCAGTTTATCTGCAGTAAAATATATTTCGTTTTCTTTAATTTTATTAGGTAGTTTTTTTGCTTCTTTTATTCGAATGGACAAGCTATTAATATGAATTGAAAATGGAATTTTATTGATATCTATTGTTTCAAATTCTTGATATAACTCATCGATAATTAAATGGTTCTTTTCTATGACTAATTGATGACTATTTGTTAAATAGTATTGCCCTTTTTTTGATGCTTTTATCTTTGATAGAATGTCTTTTGTTTGTGATTTTGTAAATCCAAATTTTTCAGTTTCATTTTGTATGAAATTAATTGGATATGAACTATCCAGAATTTCTATGATAGGAATAAATATCTGGGTTTTAATCAGACCCATTTTAGTTCGATTTTTTTTGTTTCGATCAAGTGATTCTTGGTAAAATCCGGCCCATGAACTTAATTCAATTGCATGCTCAAGAACTTGATTATTTAGCTGCTTAAATTCTGGAACAATTTCATTTCTTAAAAAATTTCTTTTGTACTTATTTTTACTGTTTGATGAGTCATTCCGATATTCCGTATCTGTATTTTTTAAATAGACTAAAATTTCATTTTTGTTAGTGAATAAAAACGGACGAACAATTTTTCCTTGTTTAATATGTATTCCTTTTAAACCATTAATACCTGTTCCTCTTGAAATATTTAGTAATATACTTTCAAGATGATCCTCCATGTGATGTGCTGTTACAATTTTATTAAATGATTCTTTTTTGCAAATTTCTTCAAACCATTTATATCTTAAAATTCTTGCAATATTTTGAATGCCGGTTTTTTCTTCTGCAGCAATTTTTTCAGTTTCAAAACGAATTATTTTTACTGGGATATTATTTGATTGGCAAAAATTTAAAACAAATAGCTCATCTTCAAAACTTTCTTCTTCTCTTAGTTGGTAATTAACATGTGCTGCTTCAATTTTATATTGAAGTGTTTTTAAAACCTTTAATAAAGCAATTGAATCTGGCCCGCCACTAACGGCTACAAGGATTTTATCATCTTTGTCTAAAAGTAAATTTTCTGAATTGAAATACTCAAATTTTTCCAGAAAATTCTCCTCATTTGTCATATTAGCTTGCTTAATTTGATTCAATTGGTGGAAGGTTTTGCTCAAAAATAATTAGTTTTGGCACTTACATAGCAATTGGCAGGAATTTTGTTCCTGTTGGTTTTAGTTTTAAATCATGTTAAAGTTGAAATTAAGTATCTTTTTTGCAATTATATTAATTGGAGTTTCCAGTCCTATTTTAGCCCAGAATAGCCGGTTAGAGATTTTATTTGCCAAAAGTGCGGAGATTATTAAGTTAAAAAATATTGAAGTAACCAAATTAATTGGAGATGTTGCCATGAAACAAGATGGCACATTTCTGAATTGTGACAGTGCATTGTTTTATGGCCTTGAGAATAGAGTAGAGGCTTTTTCAAATGTCAGAATTAATCATAATGATAGTGTAACAATTTTAGGTAAATACTTGAATTATGATGGTAACAATAAAAAAGCTTTTATCAATGGGGAAGTTGTGCTTTCTGATAAATCGATGACTTTAAATTCTGAACAATTGGATTATGATCTAAATAACCAATATGGATTTTATAATAACAATGGAAAGATTGTAAGTAATACGAATGTTCTTACCAGCAAAAATGGTTATTACTATGCCAGAACAAGAGATTTCTTTTTTAAAGGAAATGTACTACTAGTAAATCCTGATTATACAATGAAGAGTGATACCCTGCTTTACAATACTGGAAGCAGAACTGCCTATTTTTATGGTTCAACTCAAATTGATGGTAAAAACGAAAGAATAGTTTGTGAAAATGGTTGGTATAATACCATAAGCGATCAAAGCCAATTCAGCAAAAATGCAATATTATTTAGTGATAAGAAAATGCTTAAAGCAGACAGTTTATTTTATGATAAAAAGAATCAATTAGGTAGGGCATTCAGGAATATTTACATGTATGATTCTGTTCAAAAAGTTTCTTTATTTGGTGGTTTTGGAAATTTGAATGGAAAATCGAAACAGACCTATGTAACCAAAAATTGTTATGCCATTAAAATAGTTGATGGTAAAGATAGTTTATTCTTATTTGCAGATACACTAGCTGTTTTTCAAAAGTTGAAAGCTCAAAGAGAAGTAATGAAAGCTTATAGAAATGTAAAGGTCATAAAAACTAATTTGCAAGCTATCTGTGATTCCCTCATTTATTCTAAGGATGATTCCACTATATGGATGTATCACAAGCCTGTTTTATGGAGTGATAAAAATCAAATTACTTCTGATACAATTAAGTTTTATGTAAACAATAATAAACTTGATTCATTCAGACTATTGAGTGATGCTTTTTTGATTAGTAAAGAAAAGGGTGCACATTTTAATCAGATAAAAGGTAGGAATATGCTAGGACAATTAGATAGTTCTAGAATCAAAGCATTATTTGTATCTGGTAATGGACAAAGTATATACTATGCAAAAGAAGATAGTTTGCATTATATCGGTGTTAATGTTATTGATTGTAGTGAAATGAACTTTGTTTTTAAATCCGGAGAGTTACAAAATGCTATTTTTATCACGAATCCTGATGCAACAATGTACCCTTTAGATGAACTAAAACCTGATGAATTAAGGCTGAAAGGGTTTAAATGGTTAGTCGATAAGCGCCCACAACAAACTTATTATCAGTATTAAATAATCCTTTATGAATATTTTTAGAAGCTAATTTTATCTAAACTTTGTATTTAAGGTATATTTAATTATTTTTGGGTTTATTGATTATTCATTAACCCATATGAAATATTTCTACAACAAAACGATTGTCCGTGCTATTTTTCTCTCGATAAGTATAAGCTTATTGGGCTTGATTAATGCTAATGGACAAACCCTGAAAGGGAACACAACTTATGTTGTTAATGGTGCAAGCGATTTTGTCGCTCCTGTTGACACATTCTTCAATTTAATGGGCTCGGCAACGGGTCCGCAGTACGGTGCAATCAGTTATCTGAACGCAAATGGTATTGATTTTACTTCACCAACCGGACAAATAACATTTTTGTTATCATCTGGTTATTCAGGAGTTGAACCATCTGTAATTAACATTGGTTCTTCAACTGGTGTGGGTGGATGGCCAAATATGTTTGCGAATGCTTCAAGACCAATTGTAATGAAGCCGGCTTCCGGAACAAATTTTGTTATTACCACAGCTACAGTTCCTGCAAATGGAGCCCTAGTTAGAATGAATGCAGCTTGGTATTTCACAATCGATGGAGAAGGAAATTTTGGAGAAAGAAACATAAGTTTTCGCCTTCCAACAACAGCTGGTGCCAATTCTAGGGTTATTGACTTTATGCCAAATACTGGTCAAAAATGCCAATTTATTGGTGTAAGAAATTGTCAGTTGGTTGGAAATAATACCTTAACAACATTTCCCGCATTTGCAGGTGTGTATTTAGGTAGTGTTACTGCTCCTGGTTTTGTTGCTTTGTCAAGAAGTGAAAATCTTACAATTGTAAATAATGAAATTTTAGGAACATCAAATGGTGTTTATATTCGCGGTAGAGGTATTTCAGTAAATAACTATGAAAGAAATATTAATATTTCTAACAATATCATTGGTGGTTATTCGAATCCATTAGGTGCTGGTTTTTCCGGTGTAACTGGAGGAGGTACAAACTCAGCAGGTATTTATTTGAACACTGTAGCAAATGCTACAGTTGATAATAATACAATCAGGAACATTGCCCCGGCATCAATTGATTACCGTGCAATATTTTTAACTAATGAAGGTGGAACAGCAGGTTTTTCTGTCGATTCTAATATTACTATCACTAGAAATTCTATTTACAATTTAAATAGTACGAATACTGGTGGTGTTTATGGTATCAGAATTAACTTAAATAGTTATAGCGTTCCAAGAAGAATTTTAATCGCGAATAATTCAATAGCAAATTTATCTGCTACAGCTTCAGTTGCAGGTTTAACAACATACAGATATCCAATTGGTATTTTAGTTGATCAAACTACTTCTTCAAATATGGGATTGGAGATGTATTTTAATTCTATCAACTTATATGGTTCAACTTTACCTGCAAATACAAATTCTGCTTGTGTTGCTTTAGCTTCAACAGTAACAGGTGGAATTATAATGATGAATAACTCATTTTCAAACAGAATGGGTCGTTTACCTGCAAATACAGTAGGTTATACAATCTATAATGTTGCTTATAGTTCTGCTAACTCTCCTTTCACTTATTCAAACTTCAACAACTATTTTACTGATACAAGAGATGGAGGATTGGAATTTATTGCCAGAGGTGGTAATAATAACTACTCTTCAATTGGTTCTTTTAGAGTTTATTCAAGATCTGATTCATCAAGTTTAACTGCAATTCCTCCGTTCTCAAATGATACTATCTTAAATGTTACAAATGGAGTAAACCATGTTACATATAATCGTGGTGTTGCATTAGACCAATTTTTCCAGTTCTATCTATCTATTTATAACCAAATGTCAAATCGTGTTACCAATGATATTTATGGTAACCAAAGGATTGGTTTAGGCAGATTTACTTCTATTGGTTGTCATTTCTGGAGCGGTGATTCTACAAACGCTAATACAGGTTTAGTTGGACCAAGAACTTTTGCTATTAATGGAGTAAATAATTATCCAACAAAACTTAATTTAAATGGAACTTTTGCAACATTAGCGGATGCTATTACTTATTTAAATTCTTACGGTGTTTCAGGTTCAGGTAATATCGTTTTGGAATTACAACCTGGTTATTCAGGTGAAACATCAAATTTGCCTCCAATCATTGATTATCCAAATGCAAATCTTGGAACTCCTGTAATTATTAGACCTGCAAATAATTTTACTACTACAATCACAAGTCCTAATGCTGTTAATTTTCCTAATTCAGCTTTATTAAGTATTGAAGGTGCTCGTTGGATTACTATTGATGGTGGTACAAATAGAAGATTAACTTTTAGATTGCCTTCTTTAGCCACAACGGCAAATGCAAGGGTTATTTCTGTGTCTGCACATGATGTGGCAGGAAATGATGTTACAATTAGAAATTGTAGAATTAGAGGAAATTCAACTACCAGTTTAGTAAATACATCAGTTGGTATTTATTTAGGAAATCCTATTACTGCTAGTACTCCTTTAGTAACTGCATTATCAGGTTATGATAAAATGAGTTTCATTGGTAATGAAATTGGAGCTGTTAGAACTGGTATTTTTGCCGGAGGTTTAAACAATGCAACAAATTTTGTTATTCAAGGAAATATTATTGGTGGTAATATCGCACCAGGTGGCCCAGATAGTACTACCTATATTGGTGGTGCTGCTTTGCAAGCCGGTATTTTTGTTAAAGGCTTAAAGGATGCATTAATTGATAGCAATATTGTTAGAAACTGTTTACCGGCTACTAACATATCTAATGGTTTCCGTGGTATTGATATTGATGAAACTTCTGCAACTAATTTTAGTAATATCACTGTATCAAGAAACCAGATATATAATTTGGTAACTACCACAGGAACTTATTGCACAGGTATTAGAATTTTCCTTACTGCTACTGATACAATTAATTCAAGAGGTTTTATTCTTCAAAATAATTTCATTGGAAAAATTATCGGTGCCGGTGTGGCTTCTGCATTTTCAAATGTTCAGAATCCTTCAGGTATAGTGATTGAGGCTGCTGGTGCACATCCAAGACCTGGTATCAATATTTTACATAATACTGTTCATTTATCAGGTACAGGTATGGCAAATGCTAACTCTGGTTGTGCTGCTTTATACATGAATGCCAACATCAGAGGTGGAGTTTCATTAGTGAACAATATTTTAATCAATAGATTAAATATGACTGCTACAAGTGGAAGAAGATACGTTGTTTTAGCAGCTCATACTGTAAGTCCTTTTAATAACCAAAACAATGGATTACCATTTGCAATTAATAATAATAATTATTTTGCAGGTGGAAATAATACAAACTTTATAGGTGGTGTTTCTGCAATTACTAGATCTAATATTAATGATTGGAGATTATCAACTCAACCTGTAGTTGCTGGTTCAGATGGAAATTCATTTAACTGGCCAACAAGATTTGTTTCAGATACTACTCCAAATTTTGAAATGATAAATGCAAGTTTAATTCCTAGTGGTGCTGCATTTATTACATTGATTTGTGATGATATTTATGGTAACAAACGTTTCCAATGCGGTTCTACAACTTCATTAGGCAGATGGATTGGTGCTTTAGAATTTGGTAGCCCTAATCCTCCTCTTCAAGGTGGTGCTACTTATTTTATTAATGGACAAGATGTTCCTCCTGTTAATACTGATCCTACTTCAGGTTCTTTCAAAACAGTTCGTTCTGCTATTAATTATTTAAATTCTCAAGGTATTGATGGTTCGTTTGGTGGATTTAAAACTATCAAATTATCAATTGCTAACGGATACCAAGGTGAAACTGATACATTCACAGGCCCTATTCAGGTTTTGGATTACCCAAGAATGAATTCTAGCAGAAATGTAATTTTAACAATCGCATCTGGTTATCAAGATGTAGTAAGAATTACTAATACAATCCCTACTTCAGCTTTGCAAAACGCATCTATCTTAAGAATTAGTGGTGCTAAATTTTTCACAATCGATGGTTCAAATAGTGGAACTAACTCAAGAGATTTAACTTTTGAAGCGCCTGCTCAATTTACAGCTGCTAATAATAAAGTTATTGATATTATAAGTGGAGCAGATCCTATTACTAATGCTAGGCCAAATACTACCAATATCACTATTAAGAATTGTAATATTTTAGGAAATTCTACAACATCTGCAATCAATACTTTCGCAGGTATTTATTCTGGTGGTTTAGTTACTCCTTCAAATGCTGCATTTGGTAGAAACGATAATTTAACTATTGATAATAACTTTATTGGTGGTGTTAATTATGGTATTTATTTAAGAGGATATACCAGAAGAGATTCTATGGATACCTATACATCTATTAATGGAAATACAATTGGAGGTAATACTGCTCCTGGTGGATCTGTTAAAACAGATTTCTTTGGTGGTTCAAATGATGCTGCAGGTATTTTCTTGATGGGTCAAGCTTGGTCAAATATTACCTATAATGTGATTAGAAATAGCATGAGAACTGCATCTAATCCAAGAGGTATTGAATTAGGTACCATTCCATCAGTTTATACTGGTTTAGATAGTAACTGTAATATTGTTGGAAATAGAATTTTCAATATTGGATCAAATCTTCCTGGTGGCGCTTATGGTGTATTTGTGAATTTCGGAACAGATTCATCAAATTTGGGTCGAGCCATTACTTTATCTAATAATATGATTTATGGTATTTCTTCTTTGGGTACCAATTCTAATTCAAATGCAAACTTTGCATTAAATCCTTTTGGAGTTTATATCGCTGCCCCTGGTGCAATAATCAGAAATAATGGAAATCCGGATATTGGCGTTAACTTATATTATAACTCAATCAATTTAGCGCAATCATCTCCAATGACTACCTCTGGTGCAATTAGCGCTGCTTTTGGTGTTTCACCTTCAATTATTGGAGGTATTAGTTCTTTAAATAATATATTCCAAAATAGAATGGGTGGCACAGCAACTAGTAATGCATATGCTGTTGCAACAGGTGGAAGTATTAATCCTTTTAAAATAAGTAACTACAATAATTACTTTTCAGCGGCTCCTGTTCCAACATTAAGTGATAGAATGGCTTCAGGTGTTGCAACTGCAACCAGAACAGTCTACAATGAGTGGAATGAAATTATGAGTTATACTAGACAAGATACTTCTTCAATTGCATTCATTTCTCCTTTTATTTCTGATAATAACTTGTTCATTTCAAATGGAACAACTTCTGTAATTCATGGTTCAGGTGTTCCTATTTTAACTGTAACTGGTGACGTTCAAGGTAATCCTAGAAACTTTGCTAATCCAACTATTGGTGCGCATGAATATGATAACGGTGCTTATATTGATAGCGTTGCTCCAAGAATTTTCAACGTAACTGATGCTACTTCTTGTTTTGCATTTGGTGTTGCTTTGTCTTTCAGAATTTATGATAGATTAAATGCCGGTGATACCTTGTATTACAAATTAAATGGTGGTCCGGTTACTCCATTACAAGCATCAGTGAATGATGGTACATTAAGAACATATGCTTTCCCTTCAATACCTGGTAGTTCATTATTAGAGTATAGAGTTGTTGGACGTGATTTTAAATTCCCACCAAATATTGGTTACTTACCAATGTTTAAATTATGGGATACTTTAAATATTAGTATCACAAATTTCCCTTATACTAATGATTTTGAAGGATTAAATAATCCAATTTGGACAGTTCAAACTACAAATGGTAATGCAAATTGGGAATTAGGTGCATTTGGTTCAGTTTCAAATCCACCATTAGGTTCATTCTCTGGAATCAAAGCAGCAATGTTTAGAGCTTCTACATATTCTGCGGGATCTTCTGCAAGAATTGTCTCTCCTTGTATGGATTTCACAAACTTGAAGAGTCCAACTTTAAGATTTAGAGTTTCACAAAACAGTGATAACCCTACTAAAAACGACTCAATTCAAGTTAGTGTAACATTTGGTGGTGGATTCTTTACCGCTCCTTTAAAATCTGTAAGAAGATTACCTGATGTTGCTGGTACTTTTAACTTCCCAGGATGGGATGTTCGTGAAGTATGTTTAGCTGAATTTGCAGGTTTACCAGGATTAAGAATTGGTATTGAAGGTTTTGCTGCTGGTGGTGGTCAAAATATATTAATTGATGATATTGAAGTATTTGATGATTTCCAAAATCAAAACTTTACTCCTAAAATGTATGCACAATGTTTCAGAGATTCAATTTTTGTAACAGTTCCAAATTCTGATACAAGATTTAATTATACTGCATTTAATGCTGAAACAGGAAATCCTATTACATTAAGAAACGGTAATGGTTCTAATTTAAATATTGGAATTCTTGCTCCTGCTGTAGATACTTTCAGAACATTTGTTTATGCAAGAAATACATTCTCTACTGTAAACGGTACAGGATTTAATGCAGGACAAATTTCATGTGGTAACCACATGTTGGATACAGTTACTGTTGTTGTAAATAGATTCTATAATGGTCCGTTTATCGTTGCAGGTACTCCTTTCTCTGGTTCTTATAATGCAGGTGATAACAATAATCCTGATGGATTTAAAATTGGAGATACAATTACTTACAAATTTGTGCCACCTGCTTTCTTTACCAATGCTGATTATGGAACAAGATGGGAAGTTAGCTCTGTAACTGCAGCTAACGTTACTTCTATTCCTAGTAAGCCATTCTCTAATTTCACAGTAGTTAATCCTGTAGGTTCAAGCGATGGTTATATCAGAGCTTTTGCTAATGCAGCTCAATTGGATACAACTGTTCAGTTTACTATTACCTATAGATTATTGGATTCTTATTGTGATTCGGTAATGTTCCGTTCGTTCCGTGTTGCTACTCCTCCAATTGCAGATTTTAATGTATCTCCAATAGGAAATAAATGTGCTTTGAGTAAATTGACATTTACTGCTGAACCTTCAATCAGACCACAGATAAACTTCCCATTCAATTTCTCATGGCAGTTTGGAGATAATACAGCATCAGTAGGCTTAAATCCTGATAAGATCTATACAACTCCAGGTACATATACTGTAAGATTATTCTTAACAGATAGATATGGTTTAGTTTCTATTAAAGAACAACAAATAACTATTTTACCTGCTCCATCTGCAGAGTTCACATCTGCTACGCCTTGTGCTAATGATTCAACATTATTTACTGCTGGAAATCAACCTGCAGGTTCAGTATTTGCATGGACTTTCCCTGGTAACAAATCTGATAACAGAGAATCAGCAAGATTCAATTTCCCTAAATTTGATACTACTTATGCTGTTAACTTAACAGTTACTAACTCAAGCGGTTGTACTAATACAGTATCTAAACAATACTATGTGTTTGCTAAACCTACTGCGAACTTTAATACAACTCCTCATTGCTTTAGTAATGCAGTTCCTATTACAAACTCTAGTACTATTCAATCTGGTACAGTTGGATTTACATGGGATTGGGGTAATGGTCAAACTGGTTTAGGTGCTACTCCTAATTACAAATTCCCTGCTACAGGTACTTTCTCAGTAACTATGAAAGCTATTTCTAATTTTGGTTGTGTTGACTCAGTTGTTAAAGCTGTAACAGTTAATGACAGACCATTTGCAGGATTTAATTTCACAAATGCTTGTAAAGATCAAGTAATCAATTTGACAAATACTACAACTTTCAGTGGTGGTACTCAAAATATTGATTATGCTTGGGATTTTGGCGACAATAGCTTCTCTACAGATTTAACTCCTAATAAAGTTTTCACTGCAACAGGAACAAGAACTGTTACTTTGAGAACAATTGATAAATTAAACGGATGTCGTGATTCAGTGAGAAGAGATATTACAATTAATTATCCTCCTGTTGCTGTATTCACTGCTACTCCTGCTCCTGAAGTTTGTGTTAATAATGAAGTTAAGTTGTTTAATAACTCTTATACTTTTGATGGCGACCAATTCACATGTGCTTGGGATTTTGGTGATGGTAATACTGCTGTTGCTTGTGCTCCTGGTGGATTTATCTACACAACTGCAGGTAGTTATAATTTGAAATTAACTGTAACTACTGTAAATGGTGGTTGTAAGGATTCAAAAACTCAAGGTATGGTTGTTAGTGCAGCTCCTGTATTATCAGTAGATACTCAATATGTTGACAAGCAATTATTCCCTTATTGTGATTACAGTTCTAAACTGAAATTCAGAACAAATATCCCTGGTGCTATTAGTTATGCTTGGAAATTTGGTGATAAGGATAGTTCTAAATCTAGTCAACCTGAACCTACATTTACTTACAACGATAGAGGTGTTTTCAATGCTTCAGTTACAATTGAAGATGTAAGTGGTTGTATCGTGACTAAAACTTTTGCAGTTCGTGTAGAATGTAAAGTTGGTGTTCAGGAAGAATTAGCTGCTAAGTTCAATTTATCAGCTTATCCAAATCCATTTAACACTTCAACTAATGTTCATTTCGAAACAATGCAATCTGAAAATGTTAAAGTTTCTGTAATTGACATGTTAGGTCGTGTTGTTAAATCTTCTGACTTAGGTAAACTAGTTAGTGGAGCACACGATTTGAATCTTGATGAAAGTTTCTTCGGTTCAGCAGGTTCATACTTAGTTAAAGTTGAAATTGGTGATGTAAGCATTTACAAACCATTGATTAAACAATAATTTTTGATTCCTAAAAAGGGGAGGCCTGTTTCAGGTCTCCCCTTTTTTTTGCCTTTTCCTACCCATGCTTATAAATATGTTACTATATTCGAGGCCCTTTTAATGGGACTTTTGCATCTATAGTTCAATGGATAGAATTTCAGATTCCGGTTCTGAAGATGGGGGTTCGAATCCCTTTAGGTGCACCATACTTTATGCAAGTACTACTTACAACTCTCAATGCCAAATACATTCATATGAATTTGGCAATCCGACTTTTATACGGATTAAATAAACACCATCAGGGTTTATCTTGGAGAGAATTTGCTATTAAAGAGGATCCAGCTGAAATTGCATCAACATGTAGTCAGTTTGATGTAATTGCTTTTAGTTGCTATATCTGGAATATTACTCAAACCCTTGAAGTAGCCAGGTTGATTAAGTCATTAAATCCAAATGCAAGAATAATGCTTGGTGGACCTGAAGTTAGTTATGACTGGAATGATATCATTAAATTGAATGAAGTCGATTATATTATAGTAGGAGAGGGCGAGATTCCTTTTTCTGAATTTTTGAATCAGAATTTATCACCGGTTGGCATTTCTAATTTGGTGCATAAAGATGAAAACTCAACTATTACCTACATACCAAGCGGTGAATCATTTGATTTAAAACTACTTTCTGAATTTAATCCTTATGAATTCGAACCTGAATCTGATATCAAGAATAAAGTAGCTTATATTGAAACTTCAAGGGGTTGTCCATATAAGTGTGAGTTTTGTCTAGCGAGTTTAGATAACAAAGTTCGTTACCTTCCACATGATACAATTGAAAAGAACCTTTTATATTTAATGCAGCATGGTAAAGTCATTAAATTTTTGGATAGAACTTTTAACATAAAAAAGGATTTTACAATTAAAATTTTCGAATTCATTCTTGCAAACCATCAGCCAGGTAATGTATTTCAGTTTGAAATTACTGCTGATATTGTACATCCTGATATAATTGCATTCATCAAAGAAAAGGTTCCAAAAGGTTTATTCAGGTTTGAAATTGGTATTCAAACTGTCAATCAAAAGGCAAATTTGGAGGTAAGTAGGAAGCAAAATTTTGATAAAACAAGAGATATTATTTTGCAATTAAGAGATGAGGTTGAAATGCATCTTGATTTAATTGTTGGTCTTCCTTTAGATTATTTTGATGATATTGTTTATAGTTTTGAACAGGTTTTTGCCTTGCATGCTCCGGAATTACAATTAGGCTTTTTAAAGTTTTTAAAAGGCACTCCGGTTCGAGAACGTTATGAGCAGTATGGATTTAAATTTGATCCAAATCCTCCATATCAAATTATTGAAAGTAATTATTTATCAAAAGAAGAGCTCTTTAGTATTACCTTATTGGAAGAAGCTTTGGAGTTATATTGGAATAAGGGTCGTGCTAAGAATACCTTATTATACGCAGAACAGAAAGTTGGAATATTTCAGTTTTTATTGAATTTAGGTAGTTGGTTTAGTGAAAAATCTAATTTTCATAAGCATAGTTTAGATGATAGTTTTCAATTATTGAATTCCTTTGTTTTAAATGAATTCCCATCAGATTCTGTTTTCACTGAACTAATTGCTTTAGATTATTATTTGCATTTTAAAGTTAAACCCAAATTGCAGTTTATTTCTGAGCCTGATTTAAAGGTAAGGGCTCTGGTTTTGAAGACACTTTCAGCAAACCAGAATAAATTTAGATTTATTGTTGTTCAGCTTAGCTTTAGTTTTTCTCAGTTTTTGAAAGATTCTACAATTATGAATTCTCCAAATTTTGTATGTATTGCTTATACAGGTACAGAAAAAGCCTTTTTCTTTGGTGAGATTGAATCTGACTTAATCCTTAAAAACAAATTGCTTACTTAAGTTTATGAGACATTTGTATTTTTAGTTTTATCAAAGTCTTTAATTTTTTGTTCAGCTTGTTTTATAAAACATTTGTATTCACAATATTATTTTGTCTATTACGGGCAATTTCATTTTTCAAAACAATATAAAATTTGTTAGGTTAGTCTTTAGAGTAGGGTTAATTTTGCCCTTCAAAATTTGACCATGATTCAAAATAACTTAATAGAAAAGAAACCATCTGCATCAAGAACAGTGATGAATGAAATGGTTTTGCCAAATGATACCAATACTTTAAACAATTTAATGGGAGGTCGTTTGCTTCATTGGATGGATATAGCAGCTGCAATTGCTGCTCAAAAGCATGCGCAAAAAATTGTAGTAACAGCTTCTGTTGATAGTGTTAGTTTCGGTAAATCTATCAAATTGGGTGATGTTGTTACTTTAGAGGCTGAAGTTTCTCGTGCTTTTAGTACATCAATGGAAGTTTATATTAAGGTTTGGGCTGAAAATATTCCAAGTGGTGAGAAGTTTCTAAGTAATGAAGCTTATTACACGTTTGTTGCTTTAGATAGAAATGGCTCACCTGTTACTGTAAATTCCTTGGTTCCTGAAACAGAAGAAGAAACAAAGAGATTTGATGGAGCTTTAAGAAGAAGACAATTGCGATTGATTTTGGCTGGTAAAATGAATCCTGATGATGCCACTGAACTAAAAGCTTTATTCACAAAAGATTAATTCTTTTTTAGATTATCATTTTGCTAGACTACAAAAGGGGTTGTCTTTTATTCTGAAACGATAAGGAAGTAAGGCATCTTCTTTTGCATAAGCAACACCTACTCTAGGGCTTGCAATTATTTGCTTTTTTTTGATATTTAATCCTTCCTCCAACCAAATTTGGTTTGAAGACATTTTTAATTCATTGTGAAAGGTACTAATTCCCAGTGCTTTACTCAGGCTACCTGGTCCATTTGCTAAATTTCTTACATTTTTAGATTGAGGCCTTCTTTCAAACATGGTATCTATTCCCTTTAAAGGTTGAACGGCTCTAATTAAAACAGCATGCGGTATTCCTGAAACATTCGTAACAATATTAAAAAGTGAATGAATGCCATAACAGAGGTATACGTAACAAGTTCCACCTTCGAGGTACATGGTTTGAGTTCTTTTAGTAAATTTTCCGCCATAAGCATGACTTGCTTTATCAGTAATACCAGCATAGGCTTCAGTTTCAACAATGTAGCCTGAACATATTTTCCCATCAAAATTTGTTAGCAGTTCCTTTCCAAGTAAATCTTTCGCAATCTGGATAACATCATCCTTTAGGTAAAACTCTTTTTGAATCATATTCGATTAATTTTCCTTTTTTTGAATTTCAATTATTTATTAAAGTAAGTTATTTTTAAATTAATTTCTTTAAAGAATTGGTTTATAGGATTATATACATTGTTTTTACTTGATATTTTAAAACAAAATCAGAATAATCTTAAAATAGCTGAATAAAAGATTTGAATTTAGCTGGGAAAGCCTAATTTTGCGGCACTATTTTTTCCATAAACAATAACATAACTATGTCTAAATCAGGAGTTGTAGCTCAGGTAATTGGCCCAGTAGTTGACGTAAGTTTCGCCACAGAAGGTGGTAAACTTCCCAAAATTTATGATGCCCTTTACATCGATAGAGCCGACGGAACTAAAATTATTCTTGAATGTCAAAAGCATTTAGGAGAAAACATGGTGCGCACAGTAGCGATGGACAGTACCGACGGATTGGTTCGTGGTATGCATGTTCACCAAACTGATGCCCCAATTTCAATGCCGGTTGGTGAAGAAATTCGTGGTCGTCTATTCAATGTTGTAGGTCAGGCTATCGACGGTATGAAAACCGTAACTAGTGATGGACCGGGTCGTGCCATTCACCGTGATTCTCCTCGTTTTGAAGATTTATCAACTCAAGCTGAGCCTTTATATACAGGTATTAAAGTAATCGATTTAATTGAGCCATACGCAAAAGGTGGTAAAATTGGATTGTTTGGTGGTGCGGGTGTAGGAAAAACCGTATTAATCATGGAGTTAATCAACAATATCGCAAAAGCATACGATGGTATGTCGGTATTTGCCGGTGTTGGAGAGCGTACTCGTGAGGGTAATGACTTACTTCGTGAGATGATTGAATCAGGAGTAATTAAATATGGTAAAGAATTCGTTCACAGCATGGAAGAAGGTGGATGGGATTTATCAAAAGTTGATTACAATGAATTAGCTAAATCTCAAGCAACCTTGGTTTTTGGTCAAATGAATGAGCCTCCTGGAGCACGTGCTCGTGTGGCTTTATCAGGATTAACAGTTGCTGAATATTTCCGTGATGGAGATGAAAAGTCAGGTGGACGTGATATCCTTTTCTTCGTAGATAATATCTTCCGTTTTACACAAGCAGGTTCTGAAGTATCGGCTTTATTAGGT
>JBMLOK010000026.1:0-12152 GCA_049243005.1 Bacteroidia bacterium
AATAGGAAGTTCTTAGCATTTTTGAGAATTTCAATTAAGTTTGTCAAATTTTTCATTAAAAAAATCTAGCAATGGCAGGTGACAATGTGATTAAACATAGCTCTGAAAATCCTTTCGAGTCTATGAAAAAACGTTTCGACGTAGCAGCTAAAATCATCGGTTTGGATGAGAGCGATTACAACGTTTTGATTGCCCCACAAAAGGCAGTAATTGTGAATATTCCGGTAACAATGGACGACGGAAAAGTTCGCGTTTTCGAAGGTTTCAGGGTTGTACATAATGCAAATCTTGGTCCTTCAAAAGGAGGTATTCGTTATTCAATGGATGTTCATTTAGACGAAGTGAAAGCTTTGGCTGCATGGATGACTTGGAAATGTGCTGTTGTAGGAATTCCTTACGGCGGTGGTAAAGGTGGTATCAAATGCGATCCTCGCAGCATGAGCAAAGGTGAATTAGAAAGATTAACTAGATCTTATACAGATTTAATGGTTGATGTTTTTGGTCCTGATAAAGATATTCCTGCTCCGGATATGGGAACAGGTCCACAAGAAATGGCCTGGATTATGGATGAATATTCAAAATTAGTTGGTCATTCAACTCCTGCAGTAGTTACTGGAAAACCAATTGTTTTAGGTGGTTCATTAGGTCGTGTTGAAGCTACCGGACGTGGAGTTATGGTTTCAACCCGTTCTGCATTATCTAAATTAGGAATTAGTCCTATTGGTGCAACAACTGCTGTACAAGGATTTGGTAATGTAGGAAGTATCTCTGCTAAATTATTGGCTTCACAAGGGATGAAAGTTGTGGCTATTTCTGATGTTAGTGGTGCATACTACAATGAAAACGGAATTAATGTTGAAGAAGCAATTGCTTACAGAGACGGAAACAAAGGAACATTAGAAGGATTTACTGCAGGACGTAAAATTACCAATGCAGAATTATTGGAATTAGAAGTTGATGTATTGGTGCCTGCTGCAATGGAAGACCAAATCAACGAAGAAAATGCTGATAGAATTAAAGCTAAAATGATTGTAGAAGGAGCAAATGGTCCAACTTCTGCAAGTGCTGATGAAATTTTGAATAGAAAAGGTATCATGGTTGTTCCTGATATCTTGGCTAATGCAGGTGGTGTTACAGTAAGTTATTTCGAGTGGGTTCAAAACCGTTTGGGTTACTTCTGGACAGAAGAGCGTGTATATCGTCGTGCTGACCGTGTGATGAAAACTGCTTTTGAAGGCGTTTACGCTGCATCACAAAAATACAATATCAGCATGCGTATTGCAGCTTATGTTGTAGCTATCGAAAAAGTTGCTGAAGTTGAAAAACTTCGTGGCAAATTTGGTTTATAATACTGATTTTTAATTTTTTTGTTACGCAGTGTACGAAAGTGCACTGCGTTTTTTTAATATAATACACATGCTACATAGAGAAGGTAAAGCAACTATTTTTATTACATTATTGGTTCTTGGAATCATCAATTTTCCTATTATTCAATTTCTGCCCGACATGGTTTGGTTACAGAATATTGTTTTATTTATTTCATTGGTACTTTTAATTATTGTACTACAGTTTTTTAGAAATCCATCTATTCAGGTTACAGAAGGTGAAAATCTGGTTATTTCTCCTGCCGATGGAAAAGTAGTAGTAATTGAAGAGGTTGATGAAGATGAATTTTTCAAAGGAAAAAGATTACAGGTTTCGGTTTTTATGAGCCCATTTAATGTGCATGTAAACAGAAATCCTATTTCAGGAATCGTTAAGTACTTCAAATACCATCCAGGTAAATACCTTGTAGCATGGCATCCAAAAAGTTCAACTGAGAACGAAAGAACTACTACTGTAATTGAGAAAAGTAATGGTGTTCAGGTATTATTTCGTCAGATTGCAGGTGCTTTGGCCAAAAGAATTGTTTGGTATGTAAAAGAAGGACAAGCTGCAAAACAAGGTGGTGAAATGGGCTTTATTAAATTTGGTTCGAGAGTAGATATTTTTCTTCCTTTAGATGCAAAAGTAAAGGTTGAATTGAACCAAAAAGTAAAAGGTGGAAGAACAATTTTAGCAGAAATTTAACAAATAGTCGTTGAAAATCATTTTTTTAGCATTGTTTTTGTAGTAGATTCGTTATCATAAAGAAATTTAAACTTAAATATATGAAGAAACTTATTTTAACCGCTGCTTTTGCAGCATTTATGTTGATAGGTGCTAATGCACAAACTCCGGCCAAGCCTGCTGTAGCAAGCGTTCCTACAACTACAACTGCAGTTGCTGATGTTCCAGATGCTGCTGCTGCAGAATCAAAACCAGAAAAGGAAAAGAAATCTAAGAAGAAAGATGCAAAAGCATGTGCTGATAAAAAAGACAGCAAATCATGCGGAACAAGCGAGAAAAAATCTTGCTGCAGTCATGGTTCTTCTAAAGCTGAAGCTACAAAAGAAGAAAAATAGTTTGAAGAAATTCAATCAGAAAAGGGAGCCGTTTGGTTCCCTTTTTTTGTTAGTACTCGCAGTACTTTCTAATATAATCCCAGGAGTTGCCAAAGCCTAATTTAGCTGATTCTTTAAACTCTTCACAAGCTTGTATTTTATTTTCCTTTGGGTTGATTTCGAGTAAGGTTACAGCATGGATAAAAATGGCAGTTTCAAAATTGGGTTTTAAACTCATGGCAGTATCAAAATTGTGTAATGCCAAATCAAACTTTTTTAGTTCAAACTGAGCCCTTCCTCTGCCATAAAATGCATGTGGGTTATTGGGATTGATTCTGATAGCTCGACTAAAAATTGGAATGCTGGCAGAGAACTGTTTTAAGCCCAACATGGCCATTCCTCTTTTAACAAAGATATCATCTCTTTTAGGGTCGATAGCGAGTATAGAATCATAATCATGGATGGCAAGTTTATGCTCTCCAATCATACTGTAAGCATAAGCTCTATTCTCAAAAGTTTCTTTGTTAGAAGGACTATATTTTAAAGCTCTTGTGAAATTTTCAATCGCAGAATTCCATTTGTAAATCTTGGTTTCCAAAACACCAATATTAAAATAATAGATGGCTTCCTTATTGTTGCATGCTAATGCCTGGTAATAAGATTTTCGAGCCTGGCGGTAATCTTTTAACTCGTAAAAAGTTTCTGCTCTTAAAGCAAATGCTTCTGAATAACATTCGTTGATTGAAATGGCTTTATTTATTTCATTAAATACATCAATATACAATTTCTGTTCTAACCTGCATTTGGCTTTTATGTAATACGATTCGGCTAGTTTCGGATTTTGTGCTAATGCTTGGTTACAATAATTAATAACCTCTTTGTAATTCTTGTTGTTTAAGGCTGTTTTTGCAAGCTCTATAAAACTCGAATCTGTTTGAGCCAAACTAAGTTTTGTGAAAACAGTCAATGATAAAAATAAAACGAATAGTATGATTTTCGTTTTCATTTAATTTGGCTTTGAAACAGGTAAAGTAAAGCAAAAAACAGAACCATTTCCTTCTTCACTTTCAACCCAAATTTTACCATTATTTTTATCGATGAACTCCTTACACAACATCAATCCTAAGCCTGTTCCTTTTTCATTTCCGGTACCTTTGGTGCTAGTATTTCTATATTGAGTAAATAGTTCTGCTGCTTTTTCAGAATTAATTCCAACTCCATTATCAATAACCATTATTTTTATAGTGCCATTGTCATCTTCTTCACTCAGCACATTAATAAAACCATTTTCAGGAGTAAATTTTACTGCGTTTGATAATAAATTTCGTAATACAAGATTCACCATATCTGTATCTCCATATGCAATTGCTGATTCATCTACATCATTAGACACCTGTATTCTTTTTTGAGTTGCAGAACCCGTAACCAAATTGATGTTTTCCTGGGTAAGCTGATGCATGTTTAAAACCATAGGTTTCATCGGAATTCCTTTAATTTGTCCTGATGCCCATACCAATAGGTTTTCCAATAAATCAATTGTGTTTTGTACAGAAAACGAGATTTCTTGAGTTAGTTTCGGGTGATTTTCTGATTTGTAATCGGGATGAGAAACCAAATCGAAGTACAATTTTGTAGTAGTTAAGCTATTCCTTAAATCGTGTGATATGATAGAGAAAAATCTGTCTTTAACATCATTCAATTGAGTTAATTGTTCTTTTTGAAGCTCAATTGCGGAGTTTTTATTTTGTAATTCCTGGTATTGTTTATTGAGTTGTTTGTTGATTTTTCTGTTTTGGGTGGTGAAGTAAATAAAAACTCCAATCAGTATTAAAAACAAAATTGATAAAGCTGTAAAGAAGTTTCTAAGTTCTCTTTCTTTCTTAAAACTTAGTTCGTTTAGCTGCTCATTCTTTTTATAAATTTCAATCTCAGCTTGCTTTTTTTCTGATTCATACAATAGCTGTAAATCTGAAGTTTTTCTAAGAATTGAATCGTTATAAATTGAATCTTTAATTTCATTACTTAAAGCTTCAAATGCTTTCGATTTGTTTTGGTCGTTTAATGATTTATACAACAAAGCTAATCCTTGATAAGCTTCATCGAGTTCAATGTTTAGTCCCACTGTTTTCGAAATTTCAATTGCTGTTCTGTATTGTGAGCTTGAACTTTCATAATCTTTTAGCAAGTAGTTTACTTTTGCTAATCCATTTAAGTTTTCTGCAATTAGGGCCTGAGCTTTAAACTTCTGAGCAATAGTTAATGATTGCGTATAGAGTTTTTTAGCTTCGATATAATTTTCTTGATTTAAAGCTATTTCTGCCAGTTTTTGAAGTGTATTTGCTTCACCGGCTTTGTTTCCTATTTCTTTATAAATATTTAAAGCCTTGTTTAAGAATTCCTTTGTTTTTGGGATGTTTTTTTGGTTCTGGTAAATCGTTCCAAGATTTTCAACCATTACCAATTGCCTGAATTTATCTTTTTCATTTTCCATGATTTTTAATCCTTTCAGATTGTATTCAATGGATTGACTAAATAAATTCATTCGGGCATAAACATCACCTAAAGCAGTATAACATTGGAGAAGTCCGTTTGCATCTTTTTTCGATTCAAAATACCTAAGGGCTTCCAAATAACTTTTTACAGCGCCTGGATGATATCCTTGAGCATGATAAGTTTTCCCAATTAAATAAGCACTTTGAGCCTTTTTTTCGAAATTTTGGTGTTTTGTATGAAATGCACTTGCTTTTTGAAGTTTTTCTCTTGAAAGGTTGAAATTTCCAAGGTTGATTAAATACTGACCTTGTAATTGAAGAATTTCAGCCTGAAGGAATTCATCATTTTCCTTTTCACTGTATTCAAGTGCTTCATCGAGTGATTTTATAGCGAGATTAGGTTGGGACAAGCTTAACTGACGAGCTTCTTTAAGCAGCATCTGCGCTTTAGAACTATAACTGCTGTCTTGTGAAGCCCAAGAGTTGGGAGCACAAAACAGCAGTATTATAACTACATAAATGAAATATAATTTATTTAGTTTCATGTAAAAGAAGGAAACGGCGCATTACAATTACGAAAATACCCAAACGAAAGGGCTTTTCTATGAAGCGTTTTCTTTCTCTACAAGTTTAAATCCGGAACCATGAACATTTACTATTTCCAGGTTCGGGTCTTCTTTTATTAATTTTCTTAGTTTATTGATATAAACATCAAGGTTTCTGGCAGTATAAAAATCATCTCTTCCCCAAACATTTAATAATAAACTGTTTCTGGAAATCAATTGGTTTTTATTTTTAATGAAGAGTTTGATTAAATCAGCCTCTGTATTACTTATTTTTTTGATGTTTTCACCAAAACTCAGCATATGATTTGGAATATCAACTTTCATATTACCAATCTCATAGGTTTCATCCTGAACAATTAATTCAGCAGCGGCATTTTGACTTCTTTTAAGAATAACTTTAATACGAGCCAATAATTCCTGTGTGCTAAAAGGTTTGGTAATGTATTCATCAGCCCCAATTTCAAATCCTTTTAACTTATCTTCTTCTGAAGAATTTGCAGTTAAAAAGAGAATTGGCGTATGTTGATTTTTTTCTCTTACCAATCTGGCTAATTCAAAACCATTTTTTTTGGGCATGTTTACATCAAAAATACAAAGATCAAATCTCTCTTTTTGAAAGGTTTGCCAACCTTCTTCTCCATCTTTACAATGTCTGGAAGTGTAACCACTTAGCTTAAGATTTTCCTTTAAAAGTGCAGCTAAAGTGAGTTCATCTTCAACCAAAAGAATGTGCGGTAGTATTTCTTTTCCCATAGTGGTAGTGTTTGATACGAATTTATAAATTCGTTGCTTGTCATTACTATTGTAATCTTTTATCTTAATTAGAATTTTAATTATTTTTTTATCTTTTTATTAAGGAATCTTGCTAAGCTTAATAAAATGAGTCAATTAGGATTAAAGAGTTATAATTTTTTTAAGTTTTGTTTTAGAATAAATAAGGTAAAAATTAAGCCTTTATGAATATAAAAGATATTGTCATCCTTTTCAGGTTTCCATTTTCCTTCTTCTTAATGCCTGTGTTTTTTTACGCAATCAGTAACACAAACGAAATTGACGTAAATAATTGTGTTTTGATGTTTGTTGCATTACATGTGTTTTTGTTTCCTGCCAGTAATGCCTATAACAGTTATATGGATCAGGATACCGAAAGTATTGGTGGTGTTGAAAAGCCACCTATGTCTGATAAAAAGTTGTTTTATGCTTCTGTTTTATTTGATGTTATTGGTTTGAGTTTATGCTATTTGGTTTCCATCTATTTTATGCTAGGTATGCTGATTTATACATTGGTTTCCAGAGCTTATAGTTGGCATGGAATCAGAATTAAAAAATACCCTATTTGGTCTTTTTTATCCGTGGTTATTTTTCAGGGAATCTGGATTTACTTTTTTGTTCTAAATTTTTCGGGACAAGAATCTTATCACTTACCTGATTTTTCTGAAATGGATTTGATTTATGCAGGTTTGATTTGCTCACTTAATCTGGCTGCAATGTATCCAATTACTCAGGTTTTTCAGCATAAACAAGATGCAGAACAGGGTGTAATGACATTAAGTAGACTTCTTGGAGTAAAAGGTACTTTTTATTTTAGCAGTGCTATTTTTCCTATGATTGCTTTGTGTTCATTTTTATATTTTAAGGAGTTGGATTTTATTCCTGCATTTTTAATTTGGTTAATAATGAATGCACCTGTTATGGTTTACTTTTTTTATTGGATGATTAAAGTTTTAAAAGATGAAAAGCAAGCTAACTATCAGCATTGTATGAGATTAAATTTGTTAGCCTCAATTTCAATGAACATTTTCTATATGGGCTTGTTCTATTATCATCAAAGTTTATGAGTTATTTACATTCCATTCAGGTTGCATTACCGGATTTCAAAACATCACAGGATTCTATCTCAGTTTTTATGCAGAACTGGTATGGTGCTGATGAGGAAATATCCAGGAAAATTCAGCTAATGTATGCAAGAAGTGGAATTAGTTACAGGCATTCATGTATTGATGATTTTACAGGGAATTCTATTTCACCATTTTTTGATAATGAAAGTTTTCCGGGTATTTCAAGACGGATGGAAAAATACTTTGAGATAGCTCCTTCATTAGCAAACAAGGCTTCTCAAAAATGTATAAATGCTTCGGGTTTTACAAAGGATAAAATTACTCATCTTATTACCATTTCCTGCACAGGAATGGCAGCTCCGGGTTTAGATTTAATGTTAATTGAAAGTCTTAATCTGCCTTTAGATATACAAAGAACTTCAGTTAATTTTATGGGATGTTATGCAGGTTTTCACGGATTAAAAATGGCTCATCAAATAACTCAAGCTGATAAAAATGCAAATGTATTGTTGATGAGTGTTGAACTTTGCACTTTACATTTTCAAAAGGATTATAGCATAGATCAAGTTGCTGCTAATTTACTTTTTGCTGATGGTGCTGCAGCTTGTATCATTTCTTCAGAAAAACCAAATTCTACTAAGTCTATAAGTCTGAATTCATTTTATTCAATGATAATTCCGAAAGGCATTAATGATATGGCCTGGAATATTTCTGAATCTGGATTTTTGATGAAACTTAGTGCCTATATTCCTGATTTATTAAAGGATGGAATAGGTCCTATTCTTGAAAATGCACTTGTTAAATCCGGTTTGTCGAAGGAGGATATTCATACTTGGGCAATACATCCCGGAGGAAAAAAAATACTAGATAAACTAAAAACGGAATTAGCCTTAGATGATGCGCAATTACAAGCTTCCTATCAAACATTAGCCGATTTTGGGAATATGTCGAGCGCCACCATATTTTTTGTTTTGAAACATGTGCTTGATAATGAAAGCTACAATGAAAATCAGATTGGCTTTGCAGCCGGATTTGGTCCGGGACTTACTGTTGAAACTTTAATTTTTAATAAGTAGAATCTCTTTTTTTATTGTGATATATAAGCTTTTTGTAGAAATAAAAATTACGAATATCCTCTTGAATACTAGAAGTAAATTTTTATAAATCCAGTATATACTGAGAATTATTTTCAAAAATTAATTTGAAATTAAATTGCTCTTTTCAATGAAATTATTGACCCCGAAGGTGGTCACATTTTTATAGAAAAAGGATTTAAACCTAATCCCTCGAAGCTCAGAAACGCGGACCTTTGGTCCGCGTTTCTGAGCTTCGGGGTTGTTGCTTCATGTTTTATTTTCTATAATAATATCATCCCTTCAGGATTTTAAGAACTTGCTAAAAGAAACATACCTTTATTGATAATTCATTTTTTGTGGTTTAGTTTGATTAAAACGAATAATAATCAGCAATAAAGTTTGATTATTTGGTTTTTTAAAGAAGCAGATAGTCCTCATAATAATTTTGTAAGAGAAAAAAATCTGATACCAATTTTCTAAAATTTAGTATGCTTACATATATTTAATTGTAGGTTTACAATTCCTTCATTTTCAAGAATCAAATTTGTTAAAAATATGATTATGAAAATTTTATCAAAAGAAAACCTTTCAGTAATAACAGCATTTATTTTAGCTTGTGGTTTCCTGTTTGTTGAACAAGATGGAGCTGAGCAAAGATTCTTTTGTTATGTTTCATTCGCTTTTTTAAGCTTCCCAATGTTGTTTAAGGTCATTAAATTTATATTGGCCAACATCAATATTGATGCATTTGAAATGAAATAAAGTTTGCATCAAAATGCAAAATGAAAGGACTAAAAGTAAATATTATATTTATCAGTTTTCTTTCCAAATAAAAAGAGGCTGTCTCATTATTTGAAACAGCCTCTTTACTTATTATTTAATTACTGGTTTGTACTATTATGAACCTTGTTTGAAACCGATACTTTTCTTTTCAGTTACTTGAACGCTTTCAAGTTTAAACTCTTCAACATCTTCCATTTTTAGCTGCATAATCATGTCTTTTTCTCTTTGTGCAGCCTCAAGTTTCGCCAATCTCAAGTGTTGGTTTTTAATTGCTTCTTCTATAATTTTTCTTACTGTTCTGGCATTTCCAAAGAATTGATTTCTTGCCAAATGAAGCAATTCAAAATATTTCTTTAAGTGTTCAGCAGCATCTGCATCAGCATGAATAGAGTTACCGGCAAGCATTTTTGTTCCGATATCAAATAACTGAGAAGCATTGTAATCTTCAAAATGCAATTCTCTATCAAAGCGAGATCTTAAACCCGGATTTGATTCCAGAAATTGTTTCATGTTTTGGGTATATCCAGCAACAATTACAATAAAATCACCTCTGTTATCTTCCATCTTTTTCAAAATGGTTTCTATGGCTTCTTTACCAAAATCGTTTTCACCACCTTCACTTAATGCATAAGCTTCATCTATAAAAAGAACGCCGCCCATTGCTTTCCCAAGTAGTTCGTTGGTTTTTATAGCAGTTTGACCCACATATCCGCCTACTAAAGCTTGTCTGTCACATTCTACCAAATTCCCTCTTTCTAAAATGCCAAGTGCCTTATAAATCTGGGCAAGGATTCTGGCAACAGTTGTTTTACCTGTACCGGGATTGCCTGTAAATACTGCATGTAAAGAGAAACTCTGACGAACATCTTTTCCAATTTCTTTGTAAAAACGAACAAGTTTCACCAATTCATCAATCTCATTTTTCACACTATTTAAACCAATCATGTGGTGTAATGTGCTTAGAGCTTGTTTTAACAAATCCTCATCAATTGGAATATCAGCTAAACTGCGTGTTTTACCTGCAAATATTTTTTCAATATCAATTTCTGAAATAGTAGAAATCTCTTCCTTACTTAATTCTTTTGGATTACGGGTTTGCATCAATCTTAAACCCATATTCATTTTACTTTCATCAATAAGAGAGTTTACATAGCGGGCATTCCCAAACATTTTATCTCTTTCACGATAAGCATCAACTAATTTTTTATACAGAAACTCTCTTGCAGTTTTACTTAAAATAACGCCTCTTTTTTTGGTGGTAAATTCGGCAATAGTCATTAATTCCTGAGGTGTATAATCTGGGAAATCATAGAACATACTAAACCTCGATTTCATTCCTGGGTTTGATTCAAGGAAAGTACCCATTTCATTCGGATAACCAGCAACAATAACAGCTACATCACCTTCACCATCACTCATTTCTTTTAATAGAATTTCGATGGCTTCTTTACCAAAATCTTTAGCATCATCATTTTTTCTGGCTAAAGAATATGCTTCATCTATAAATAGAATTCCACCTTTTGCTTTTTTAATAACCTCTTTTGTTTTAGGTGCAGTTTGTCCGATGTATTCAGCAACTAAATCGCCTCTATCAACCTCAAGAACATGTCCTTTACTTAGTAATCCTAATTGTTTGTAAATCTGGCCAAGCATTTTGGCAACAGTAGTTTTACCTGTTCCGGGATTGCCGGTAAAAACTGCATGTAAGTTTATTTTTTCATTGTCATCAAAACCTTTTTCTTGTCTGATTTTGATGAAATTTAAATAAGTAGTGTATTCCTTAACTTTCTTTTTAATGGATTCAAGTCCGGTTAAAGCATCTAATTCCTTTAAAACCTCATCCATATTAGCATCAGGAGTGGTGGTTGGAATGATTAGTTTTTCCTTTTGTTTTGGAGGCTCAATTATTCCCTCAGCAGCAAAGAAATCACCAACTTCAAAAGGAATATTTGCAATAACCTGATCCATAAAAACAACAGAGATGCTGTAAGAATCTACTCCCCAAGTTCCTTTTAAGTCGCTTCCCCAACCAATGCTAATTTCAAATTCAGGCTCACTGCCATCAACAAAAACCAGTTTTTCAATACTACCTTTTAACTGACCTGTATTTGTTTTAAAATAAAATTGAAGTTCACAAGGCCAAGGTTCAGGTTCTCTGATTAAGTTTTCTGAAAGAATTTCTACCCAAACATAACGTGTTTCGTTGTTTTGAAATGCTGACAAATACTGACGGTCTTTTTTGGGAATATTGGTATCTGGACCTTCATATAACCTTACTTTTTTGATATTGAAGAAAGGATTAACAGTTTCAGAAACAACACCTAAATCGATGATATAAAAGGTTTTTTCAGCAACAGAAACGCCATCAATCCAAGCTTCCCATTTATAGGTGCCTTTTTTCCAAAAGCTACCCGGAGTTTTTACACCCCAACCTTCTCTAACAAAAACGATGTTTTCATCTTTCTTAATTTGTCTGTCAGCCTGTAGGCTACAAATGATGCTTCCATCTTCAATATTTACACATTTCAGATTGATTTTAATATCCCAATCCTCTTCATCAAATAGTTTATTGAAGAAGGATAACTCGCAATAAATAAAGGTACATTCGGTTTCTTCATAAACCAATCTGTACTTTTTTTCATTGTTGGCTAGCCATTCAGTAGACCCAAAGATTTTGAAATCTCTGAATTTATATTGGTGAGGACTATCTTTTGACATAGGATTTAAATTGTTTACTAAATAACAAGTTATAATTAGGAAATGATATGTTAATTTTTTTTTGAGGCTAATATTTTTGCTAATTATTTATAATAGATTAAAAATTAACTGATTAGGATGTTCACATTTAAATTGGTTTACATAAAATTTACTTTAGAGAAAAAAAATATGAAAAAGTGTTGGGTAATTTAAAAGACATTCATACATTTGCACTCCCTTAGAAATTCAGTCAAGGAGAGATGGGTGAGAGGCTGAA
>JBMLOK010000027.1:0-3760 GCA_049243005.1 Bacteroidia bacterium
CTAAATTAATGCTAACAAATGGTTTTTTAAAATGAAAGTGTGAAAAGTTTCAAGAATAGGAAGTATTTTGCAAATTGAAATTTAGTAAAATTCAAGGCAATTAGCTGATATGCAGAATAAAAACAATTATGCCATCATCATGGCAGGTGGAGTTGGAAGTCGTTTTTGGCCTTCCAGCAGAAGTACTTTCCCTAAACAATTTCTTGATATTTTAGGTGTGGGCCAATCTTTACTGCAACAAACCTATAATAGATTCTTAAGGGATTTTTTACCGGAGAATATTTATATCGTTACTAATTTGGCTTACGTAGGTTTGGTTAAAGACCAAATCAATGGCATTAATGAACAACAGATTCTTGCAGAACCTATGGGAAAAAATACTGCGGCCTGTATTGCTTATGCTTGCGGAAAAATCAGTAAAATCAATACACACGCCGTTTGTATAGTAGCTCCAAGTGATCATTTGATTCTTCAAGAGGATAGATTTTTGGATGATGTAAAAAGAGCCATGTTGTTCGCTCAAAAAAATCCTGCTTTGGTTACATTGGGTATTAAACCTAGTCGTCCTGATACCGGATATGGTTATATTCAATACCATGAATCGGCTGATGAAATGAAAATGGTGAAAACTTTTACCGAAAAACCTTCTCTTGAATTGGCTCAAACTTTTTTAGATAGTGGCGATTTTTTATGGAATGCCGGAATTTTCATCTGGAGTATTTCAAGTATCAAAGCAGCATTTAAAGAACATTTACCTGAGCAATTTTCTCTGTTTAAAGAGGCTGTTGATTCTTACTTTACTCCAAAAGAAGCAGAAACTATTCAACAGATTTATGAGCAAACACGCAGTATTTCTATAGATTATGGTGTGATGGAAAAAGCTGGAAATGTTTATGTGATTCCGGTTGAATTTGGTTGGAATGATTTAGGAACCTGGACTTCTTTATACGAAATTTCGGATAAAGACGAAAATGGTAATGTTAAAAAGGGAACTAATATTCTTACTTACAATACCCAGAATTGTATGGTTCATACTTCATTATCTGCTAATGGAAAGATTTTTGTTTTAAATAGCGTTAAAGATTTAATCGTTGTTGATACTCCTGATGTTTTAATGATTTGTGACAAAAACAAAGAGCAAGAAGTTAAGGAAGTAGCAACTGATATTAAAATTCGTTTCAACGAGAAATATTCTTAATCAATGGCATTCATTCCTCCTTCTTTAAAAAAGGGTTCCACCATTGGAATTGCTGCTACAGCAAGGAAGGTTATTTATGCTGAAATAGAACCTGCAATTGCCTTGTTTCAATCATGGGGATTGCAGGTAAAATTATCTTCCACCTTATTTTGTGAACATCACCAGTTTGCCGGAACCGATTTAGAAAGAGCAAAGGGTTTACAAGAACTTTTAGATGATTCTACTATAGATGCAATTATTATTGCCAGAGGTGGTTACGGTAATGTGAGAATGATTGATTTAGTTGATTTTACATCATTCCAAAAGTATCCAAAATGGCTCATTGGTTTTAGTGATATTACTGTTTTACAAGCTGAAATTCTTTCAAAAACGAATTCTGCCAGCCTTCATGCTCCAATGGCTTTTAGTTTTCAGCCTGAAAGATTAAATGAGGAAAGCGCTGAAAGTTTAAGAAAAGCACTTTTTGGTGAAGGAATTTCAATTTCTTTGGCTTCTCATTACATGAATACTTTACCAACAAATTCTGTTTTAAAAGGCGAATTGTTTGGAGGAAATTTATCGGTTATTTATTCATTATTAGGCTCTGGAACTTTACCTGATTCTACCGGAAGAATCTTGTTTATAGAGGATTTAGATGAATACCTTTATCATATTGATAGAATGATGATGGGCTTAAAAAGAGCAGGTTTTTTCAATGGACTAAAAGCAGTTTTGGTAGGGGATATGTCGGATATGAAAGACAATGCCATTCCTTTTGGAAAAAACGCACTGGAAATCATTCAAGAACACCTTTCTGAATCAGGAATTCCTTTGGTTTTTGGATTACCATGCGGACATGAAAAAAGAAATTTATGCCTGGCTTTTGGAACTGAAATTTCTGTTGAAAGTTCAGATGAAACCATCAGTTTAAAACAGTTTTAGAAATACATTTTCACCACTGCAATTCCTGCTAAAACGCAAACCAAATCAACCAATAACATGATGCCAAGAGTGTATCTAGTTTCTTTTACATTTACTGAACCAAAATACAAAGCCACAACATAAAAGGTTGTTTCTGCAGCGCCTTGGAATAAACAAGATAATTGTCCGGTTAAACTATCCGGTCCATAGGTTTTCATAGCATCTAACATAAATCCACGTGAACCACCGGCACTAAACGGACGCATAATAGCAACCGGAATGGCTTGTGTGATTTCAGGGTCTACATGAAATAAATTCATGAGTGATGATATGCCACCCATAACAATTCCCATTAAACTTGAATTTCTAAAAATGCTTAGTGCTACCAACATAGCAATCATATAAGGCAATACACGAACTCCCGTTGTAAAACCATCTTTTGCTCCATGAACAAATGAGTCGAAAATATTGGTTTCATTGGCTTTGAAAATCTTCTCATTCCAAATTGAATAAGCAACTACTAAGCCAATTATAAATAGTAAAACTGCATTGCTTAGGTTTCCTGTAAAGTGGAATTTTTCCAATCCACTTAAGCTGCTAATATAAAATAACAATCCTGCGATGATAGCTGTTACTGAACTTACAGCTAATACTACCACTCCGTTTAAAAGATTGATTTTTTGTTTGATACTCACAAAAATGAGCGCCGCCAAGGTTCCAATAAATGATGTGATAATAGTTGGAAGCATAATATCAGCAGGATTAGCTGCATGTTGTGCCGCTCTATAACCAATAATTGATGTAGGAATAAGTGTTAATCCGGCAGCATGCAAACACAAAAACATAATCTGACTATTTGATGCTTTGTTTTTGTCCGGATTTACTTCCTGCAAACTTTCCATGGCTTTGAGTCCGAAGGGAGTTGCGGCATTATCCAATCCTAAAAAATTTGCTGCAAAGTTCATTGTCATGAAGCCGTAAGCAGGGTGATTTTTGGGTAATTCAGGAAATATTCTTGCAAAGAAAGGGGCAAGGATTTTAGCCATTCTACTCATGGCATTTGAATCATTGAGTAAGTTAAGCAAACCACAAAAGAAAGTAAGGTAACCAATTAATGGAAGCCAAATATCCATAATGGTATTTTTACAAGTAGGGAAAATGCCATCTGCAGATTGTTTTCCAAAACTCATTTCAACTGTGCCATTATCCAAAAGTTTGTATAAAGTATCATTGCTACTGTATCCATTGGCCTTATTTTGCTGGATTAGGGATAGGAAAGTTGTATCAGCCTGAAAAAATGAAACAGGTTTTTCAGTTATCAAAACAGCATCATTTTGCTTTCCGTTTATCAAGCCATTTAATGAATAGAGTTGATTTGTAACCAGCAGGAAGAAAATGTACAATACACTTAATACAATCATCCAACTCCAAAATCTGCTTAATGCCATAAACTTATTGTTTGCTACGATTCTACTAAAAAAATATGGTTTTTGAGTGAAAGGAATTTGAATTTTGATAATTCAAGCTCAGGGATGTTCTATTGATTTTGTTAAACAATTGAAATCTATAACTTAAGAACACATCAAATTATTTTAAAATAGATATGGCTTTTGTTTATTTTAGCCTTATGAAAGAAACACCCTTTAATTTATCGGAAGAAGA
>JBMLOK010000028.1:0-2187 GCA_049243005.1 Bacteroidia bacterium
TCCGGTATAACTACCAATTACAATTTCTGCACCCATTTCTTTGAGGTCTTTTACAGGGAAATTATTTATTAAACCACCATCAACCAATAAACGATTATTTACTTTTACCGGTGAAAATACAGTAGGAATCGACATACTGGCTCTTAAGGCATCTGGAAGAAAACCTCCTTTTAATTGAACAGCTTCACCGGTAACAATATCAGCACCAATGCATAAAAAAGGAATATTAAATCGGGAAAATGAATCAATACAATAAACAGGGAGTGATAATCTAGTTAAAAATTCTATGATTGCCTGACCTTCTATTACGCCTGCTGGCGGTGTCAGTTTGAATTTTTTATAGGGGATTTCTGCTATGTATTTTCCAGATTCATCTTTTTCCTCAGCAGTTATTCTATCAAAAGGAACACGATTACTAAGTAACATGGGCCAATCAGCCGAACGTGCAATTTTTTCGATGCTATCTGCCGAATACCCCATAGCATATAAAGCGCCAACTATACTGCCCATACTAGTTCCAGTTATATAATCAGGTTTAACTCCTAATTCATCAAATACCTTCAGTATCCCTATATGAGCTAGTCCTTTTGCGCCGCCACCACTAAGGCAAAGACCTAATTTTGTTCGGGATTTGGTTTCGCCGGTTTGTGCCTTGGTTTTAAAATCTATAAAACACAACAAAAGCACTAATAAAAGAATTTTTGTTTTTGAGCTATACAATTTTGTGAAAATTTTGTTAATAGGTTAACAATTAATTAGTCCGGCTAAAATAGCTTAAAATTTATATTTGAAGCAGTGTATGCAATAATAGATATCGAAACAACCGGAGGCCATCCATCGGCCAATGCTATAACAGAGATATCTGTTTATATAAGTGATGGTAAAAATGTGATTAATCAGTTTGAAACATTGGTTAATCCGGAGATTTCGATTCCTCCTTACATACAAGCATTTACCGGCATTTCTAATGAAATGGTTCAGGATGCTCCCACATTTGGAGACATTGCTCCCAAATTAAAAGAAATTTTGGATGGAAATATTTTTGTGGCACACAACGTAAACTTCGATTATAGTTTTATTAAACATCAATTTGAATTGGTTGGAATTTCTTTTCAATCTAAAAAATTGTGTACTGTTCGTTTAAGCAGAAAAATTGTTCCGGGTTACAGATCTTATTCATTAGGAAATATTTGTGCATCTTTAAATATTCCGCTTAGTAACAGACATAGAGCAGGAGGAGATGCAATTGCTACCCTTCAGTTATTTCATTATTTACTCGAAAATGATACTGAAAATGTAATTGAGGAAAGTTTAAAAAAGGGTTCAAAAGAACAAATGCTTCCTCCAAATTTACCCAAAGAGGATTTCGAAAAATTACCTAAAACCTCAGGCGTTTATTATTTTATTGATTCAAAAGGTTTGGCTTTGTATGTTGGAAAAGCTAAAAATATTAAATCAAGAATTTCATCTCATTTCAGTGGAAGTTTAAAAGGTTCTCAAAAACAGAATATGTTCAGAGAGGTTCATGGATTAAGTTATGTAAGCACAGGAAATGAATTGATGGCAATGTTGCTTGAAAGTCATGAAATCAGAAGGCTTTGGCCCGATGAAAACAGGGCTCAAAAACGCGTTCAGGCTGTTTATGGTTTGTTTGATTACCTGGATCAAAACGGGAAAATTCGATTTGGCATAGATAAAGTTAGAAGAGAACAAAGGCCATTGGTAACATTTGGTTCACGACATGCAGCACTTGCTTATATGCAGAGTTTAATTGATGAATTCAGCTTGTGTCCCAAATTATGCAACCATCAAACCAATCCGGGTGAATGTATTTCAGTGAAAAATGATATTTGTGATGGCTTGTGTATGGCTAAAGAAAATATTATTGAATACAATAAAAAAGCACAATTATTTTTCGATCAACTTACTGCCGAAAAGAAAGCCTTTTATATTGTTGGAAAAGGCAGGAATCATAAAGAACAAAATGTGATAATATACGAACCTGGCGCTTATATTGGTTATGCATATGTTAATATCAAGGTGCAAATAGATTTTGATATTCTAAAAGAAGAATCAACTCCTTTAAAAATTAATAGTGTGATGGAGTCGATTTTAGCACCAATCGTAAATGGTGAAAAAAGTAAAGGATATAAAGTTTATGCCCAGATGAAAATGGCAATAAGTTAA
>JBMLOK010000029.1:0-1964 GCA_049243005.1 Bacteroidia bacterium
ATATTATTTTGAAAGAAATAGTTTTAAATTTGTCCAACTAAATAAAAAATACATGAAAAAAATGTTATTAGCTGCTTCAGTAGCTTTGTTTTTGGCTTCTTGTGGTGGTGCAGGAAATAAAACTGCTCCATCAACCGATTCATTACAAGTTGCTCCAAATGGCGATACTTCAAGTGCATCAGCCTTATATTTTGGCGATAAAATTACAGAAGAAGGTGCTATTTCTATCACAGATTTGAAAACTCAAATGGGTGATAAAAAAGAAATGAATGTAAAATTAACAGGCACAATCGAATCAGTTTGTCAGAAAAAAGGATGTTGGATGGAATTAACCAATGCTGATGCAGAGCCGTTAAGAGTAACTTTTAAAGATTATGCTTTTTTTATGCCTAAAGATGCTTCAGGTAAAACTGCTATTATAGAAGGAATCGCAAAAATTGAAGAAACCAGCGTTGCTGATTTACAAGAGTATGCTAAAGATGCAGGTAAAACCAAAGAAGAAATTGCCGCGATAAAAGAGCCAAAGAAAGAATTGGCTTTTGAAGCAAGTGGTGTTATTCTAAGATAATAATTTTGATATTTATAAAAAGGCATGAGGTTTTCTCATGCCTTTTTTGTTTTTTTACCCCAATGAAAAAATTAATAGTTTTAGCAAGTTTACTTTTGGGTAGCTTTTTATTTTTTGCTGCTTGTAATGGTTCAGAAACTAAAAAAGAAACTAATACAGACTCAACTGCTGTTATTAGCGAAACGGATTCAGCTTCGTGTTCAAATGAAACTATTATGGATCCTAATAATCCAAAACCAATGGCATTAATGATGCGCGAAATGGTTAAGAATGCTGATAGAATGAAAGCAAAACTAGAAAAAGGCGAAAAGTTGGATTCAGCTGATTTTCCTTTTTTAAGATTTTACCTGACAGAACCAACCGATCCTAATGTTTTGGAGCCTGAATTCTTCGAAAAAGCAAGATTATTTCAGGAATCCTACAAAGCTATTTTTGCCCATCAAACAGAACAAAAAAAGTATTATAATTTAATGATAAATCGCTGTATGAAATGTCATGAAAGTTATTGCAGCGGTCCTTTAAAAAGGATTAGAAAATTACCATTGAATTAATCGAATTTAGCTTCTACTAAATCGCTTTTTACTTCTTTTGTAGGAACTTTTATTAGAATTGGTCCCATAGAAAAAGGTGCAATTTCATACTGATTGTAAATGAATTCGATGCTATCGTTTCTAAAGCAAAAGTTTTCGTTGATATGAAATTTATTGTTAGTAAACCAAAAGCCGCTTTTTTCTAAATCATCATTTTCTTTTAACTCCATTTGTTTCCTAAACGAAGATTCTGCCAGTTTCATTAACTTATTTGTTGATTTAAAGAAATCATTGAGATAGAGTCTTTTTCCAGTCTTTAAATCGTGATGAATAAAATCAGTCCAGCCCATTCCATGAGCACCTGCAGAAAAGGAATATCGTTCTACTTCGAAACTTATAAAATTCTCATTTTGTAAAATGAATCTTTGTTTAATATCATGGTCATAGCCATTATAGTTTTCAGGAAAATCTTTTAATTGAGTTTGGTATTCATTCAGTAAACTTGTTTTAGATTCCATTACCAATTGCTTTAATGGGATTGATAGGTTTGACTCAACCTCAAAAACGAAACTTCTTAAATCGGTATTTATGGAGTCGTTGATTAACTTGTCGAAGCCAACAATATCTAACAAAGCATAATTCATTTTAAAATATGAATTTGAATCTTTTCTTTCATCTTCATAAACAAAGTTCACTGAATCAAAAATTGATTTAGCAGCGATTTCTTTTTTGCTTTGTTGATTATTTGAACATCCATAATTAAAAATAGTAATGGAAATAAGAATGAATAGGGCATTAAAATTTTTCATTGATATAAGATTGAATTCAAATGTATTGATTTTTGATATTTCAATAGATTTAAATAT
>JBMLOK010000030.1:0-1927 GCA_049243005.1 Bacteroidia bacterium
TTCAGGAGTATCTTGTTGTAAGATTCTCCACATAGCCTCAACATAATCCTTAGCATGACCCCAATCGCGTTTAGCATCAAGGTTACCAAGGAATAGTGTATTCTGTAAACCTAAACAGATTTTAGAAACTGCCTGTGTAATTTTTCTAGTTACGAAAGTTTCACCTCTTAAAGGAGATTCATGGTTAAATAAAATACCATTACAAGCAAACATATCATAAGCTTCACGGTAGTTTACGGTAATCCAGTAACCATATAATTTTGCTACTGCATATGGTGAGCGAGGGTAAAAAGGAGTTGATTCTTTTTGAGGAACCTCTTGTACCAAACCATATAATTCTGAAGTTGAAGCCTGGTAAATTTTGGTTTTCTTTTCAAGACCCAAAAGTCTAACAGCTTCTAAAATTCTTAAAGTTCCAATTCCATCTGCATTTGCAGTATATTCAGGCGTATCAAAACTTACTTTTACATGACTCATTGCACCCAGATTATAAATTTCATCTGGTTGAGTTTCCATGATGATTCTGGTTAAATTCATAGAATCTGTTAAATCACCATAATGTAATTTAAATCTTTGATTAGCATCATGAGGGTCTTGATACAAATGATCAATTCTACCTGTGTTGATTAATGATGAACGGCGTTTTATGCCATGAACCATGTATCCTTTTTCTAAAAGAAGTTCTGCTAAATAGGCTCCGTCTTGGCCTGTTATACCTGTTATTAGTGCTACTTTCATGAATAATATTCTTTATACCAGTTTACAAAATTTTTAATTCCTGTTTCTACGCTTACGTTTGGTTTGTAACCAATGTCTTCAATTAAATTATCAATATCGGCAAATGTTTCAGGAACATCACCGGGTTGCAAAGGCATCAATTCTCTTGTTGCCGGCATATCCAATTCCTTTTCCAAAACATCAATAAATTTTGAAATTGAAACCGGCTGATTGTTTCCGATATTGTAAATTTTATAAGCAGCTTTAGAACTGCTTGAATCCGGTTTTAAACCTGTCCATTCCGGATTAGGACTTGCTGTTTTATGAATCACTCTCATGACACCTTCAACAATATCATCGATATAGGTGAAATCTCTTTTCATGTTTCCATTATTGAAAACCTTGATAGGTTTACCTTCAATAATTGCTTTTGTGAAGAGAAACATAGCCATATCTGGTCTACCCCAAGGACCATAAACCGTAAAAAAGCGGAGTCCGGTAGTAGGCAGATTAAATAAATAGCTATATGAATGAGCGATTAATTCGTTTGATTTTTTCGAGGCTGCATATAATGAAATCGGGTGATCTACATTATGATGAACTGAAAAAGGCATTTCTTCATTTAAGCCATAAACACTCGAAGAAGAGGCATAAACAAAATGTTCGATATTAAACTGTCTTGAGAACTCAATGATATTGGCAAAACCAATGATATTTGAATCGATATAAGCCTGTGGATTGATTAAACTATATCTTACACCAGCTTGAGCAGCAAGGTTACAAACATGAGTAAATTTCTCCTTTTCAAATATTCTTAAAAGCAATTCTCTGTTCTCAAGATGGCCTTTATAAAAATAAAAATTAGGTAAAACCTTACTTTTAATTTCTCTTCCATCTAAAGCTTCATCAATATCAATTCCAATATTTTTTAATCTTGAAATTTTCAGGTTGATATCATAATAGTTATTGATGGAATCAAGACCTACAATATGATAATCGGGGTATTGTTCACTGATTTTTTTAACCAGATGAAACCCAATAAATCCGGCTGCTCCGGTGACTAATAAACGCATAGGGAAACTTATTTTTTACCTCTGTAATTGTCAATATTCTCTAAAAACCACTGGTAAGTTGAAGCCATTCCTTCTTCTAATGAAATTTCAGGTTTCCAGCCAAGGCTTTCAAATTTTGAAACATCCATTAATTTTCT
>JBMLOK010000031.1:0-2275 GCA_049243005.1 Bacteroidia bacterium
GAGAGAGTCTGATTGTTTTTTGTAGTGAATGATACTGTCTTTATTACTCCTTACATAATAATCTAAATCATCTTCAAAATTTAACCTCAAATTATTGATGTATTTAATACCTTGAATATTGGTCGAATTTATATAGCCATAATATGCAAAATGATGATTGTATTGCTCATAAAGACTATCCAGATATGCAAACTGATTGAACAATAAATCATTTATGATTTTTATTGAATCGGTATAATGTGTTATTTTTATTTCAGCATCATTTGAATCACTTAATATAAATTGTTTTGCTCTGATTGTATTATAAACCTTTTTCGATTTAATAAAATCTTTATACCGGGTTCTATTCTTTTTATTAACTAATTTTAAATCAAGTTTAACCTTTAATACGGTTTTAGGCATTGACTCCATTTTCTTTTCAATTCTTCTCGCAGAGGCAATTAAATTCTTATTTTGGAAGCCAAGGATTTCATGTTTTCTTCTGTTATTGTATTTTAATTCTTCCTTTTGAAGTCCAAGTTGATAAATACTACTATCGAAATGAATTTTAGCTGATTTCAAATTTGCATAAATAATTTCTTTTGTTTTTTGTTTGGGTAATTCTTTATTATCAGGACTACTCAGCTTTTCATATAATTCATAAGCTGTAAATAATTCACCTGATGCTAGAGTATATGGATTACGCTTATTAAAATTATAAATTGATTTTCCATTCTCAACTAATTTTTCAGATTCAGGTTTGCTGATAAAGGCTAGTCTTTCTTCATTGGCATTAGGGTTATCAATTAATTTTTCTGAAGTAGTTTTCTTCCTCAGAAAAAAACTACTATCTGTTTCAAAATCTTTTAAACTTAAAGATGGTGATGCAAATTGCCACAATGGATTTGCAGGGAAATGGTCATAATTAAATGAATTGGCATCTTTTAAATAATAGTCTAAAACAGGTCTGAATTTAAATCTAGGTTTGATTTTAAAACGGTCGTATTTGCCACCTGAGAAGAAATATACAAAGGCTCCCCAAATCGTTCTTTTGTGATTAATAACATATCCGGCATCCCAAGTATTATCTATGTATTTCCATTCATTGTTGATGTAAACAGCATTCCAGATATGTTCATCCATATAGAAATGATCATTTAGGTCGGTAAGTAGCCCTTTTGTATATCCTGGAACCTCAGTAGATGTAATTCCTGCATGTTTACACAGTTCGTTAAATAAGTCGGTATAACCAGTACAAATAGCCTTTCTTTTTTTTAGAATAGTTTCAACCGGAATTCGACTAAAATCGTATTTCCCGCTTTTTTTAACATCATATTTTATATGATGCGTAATCCAACAATGAATGGCCTCTACTTTTTCTGCATCATCATTTAATTGGCTAGTTAACTTCAATGCCAGTTTTTCCGGGTTTCTTGAGGCAAAATAAGAAACCTTAGTTTTACATTTGTTTTGAGCAAATAATGAGGTGTAAGATGCAAACAGGAAAATGAGGAAAAACAATTTAAGCAAGGAAGTATTAGCAATAGGGGAGTGAAGTTTCATAGATTTTGACTCAATTAAAATTCAAAATAATTCATTTTTTTTATATGAACAATTTCTTTTTAAATTTAATTTTTCAAATACCGTTTCATTTTTAAACAAGATGGATTAGGTACTTCAATCTCATTTTTAGTTTGGCTTAAAAGTCCTGTTTTTATATCCCTTTTAAATACGATAACATTATTAGAGTTTTTATTAGCAACTAGTAAAAACTTTCCACTCGGGTCCAATGTGAAATTTCTTGGATGATCACCACCTGTTTTCTGGTGTTGAAGGAGCTTAATGCTACCATTTTTCGAAATAGAAAAAACCGCAATTGTATTTTCATCTATCCACCTATTTGAAGCATAAAGGAATAAACCATCAGGAGAAATATGAATATCTGCAGAACCATAAGTATCTTGTTTTTTAGAATAAGATTTTACTTTTTGTTTTTCTATTAACTTCCCATTTTCACAAGAGTAAACACAAACAGTTCCACTTAGCTCTTCAATGCAATAAGCAAATTTACCTGAAGGATGGAAGGTGAAATGTCGAGGTCCACTTCCCAATTCTGTTTTTACTTCAAGCAATTTGTTTTCAAAAAATTGATTAGATGAATCATTGAGAAATTCAAATACCCTTATTTTATCAGCTCCTAAATCAGGTAAATAAACAAACTTGTAGTCAGGAGAAAAATTAGCTGAATGAATATGTGAACTTTCTTGTCGGGACTTATTAATACTACTGTCCTTAA
>JBMLOK010000032.1:0-13001 GCA_049243005.1 Bacteroidia bacterium
TTGTCATGCCCAATGGTTTAAATATCGCTGAATCTAAAAACTTCGCATAAGTTTGTCCAGATACTTTTTCGATAATAGACGACAATAACATATAACCTGTATTGCTGTACTCAAAGCGTTGACCGGGTTCGAACAATATTTTAGGCTGTTTTAGCTTCAACATTTTTAATACATCTTCGTTAGTTGCAAAGCGACTTTTATCCCAGTTCTTCTCTAACATCGTTTCATAATCAGGAAGTCCTGATGTATGTGTAATCAGGTGTTTTATCTGAATATTAAAATAAGGGAAATCAGGAAAAAATTGCTGCACCAAATCTGATTCTTTTAGCAAGCCTTTACGTTGTAATAAAAGGATTGCTGCAGCTGTAAATTGTTTGCTGCATGAGGCTAATTCATACAAACTCGAATCGTTTAAGAGTTCCTTGGTTTCATAGTTCGAAAAACCATATGATTTTTTTAGAATGGGTTTGTTCTTATGTAGAACCAATACGCCTCCATTAAATGGAAATTCTTTGTTTCTGATATGTCTTTTTTGAATGAGACTATCCAGTTCTTCTGCCAAAGTAACAACAGGTACTATTTTCTTGGATTTCTTTCTGTAAATCAATGGTGGATATGCCCAACCCATGCCTTCAATTTTGCCATTGTCGTTAAACAGAAAATGCATAAATACACGTGCACTTGGCGACTTCACCATTCTTAACTGGGCAGTAAAATCATAGCGATTGTTATAACTAATGGTATCAATGATGGCAGAACCATTCGTTTGATAAAAGGGTTTGAATTCCTTTTCTAATTGTTTATTGGTGATGATGAGTTTGCCAAAGCCAAACCAAGGTTCCTGCATCATAGAAAAGTCCTGACGGTTATAACCCTCAACTACCTTATGTATGGCATCAAATTGTTTTTTGTGTTGAAACTCTTGAGAAAACAAATTGACTGTCGATAAAAACAATAATAAAACCAGCAAAAACTTCTTCATATGAAGCAAGATAGAGAAATGAGAATATTTAAAATGTTAATTCATCAATTGTTGGTAGATTTCAAAACAATCAATTTATAAAAATTACAAATACCAACTTGTTTATCTGAAGTAATTCTTAAAAACCATTAAACGTTTTGAGAATTATTTTCGAAATATAGTCTGAATTCAATTGTTCTATTAAATGAACCTGATGAGGACAATAGCAGGTCTGATGATTTTAGAAAATAAACAATAAGAATTACCTCAAATCAGTGAATGTAAACAAGATAATATTTAAAAAACACTTCCAGTTCATAGTTAAAATTCTAAAGAAAATTTAATTATCTACTAATACAATTGACGAATATTTTACATATATTGCATTTGTAATAGTCTATAAATTTATGCTACCCCCATCAAAAATTTGTATCTCCACTCAAACTCAAACCCACTTTATAAATGCATCTCAAATTCTATTTGTTGCAGGGGAAAACAATTATTCATTGGTTCATTTCATGAAGGATGAAACTAGACCTGAAAAAATTTTATGTTCTAAAGGACTAGTTTATTATGAAAAACTACTAGATCATAGAACTTTTTTCAGAATACACAATCGCTTTATTGTGAACCTAGTTTATATCGACTACTATGATAAAAACAACCACAATGCCATCCTTAAATCAGGAATAAGCATTCCGGTTTCATACCGAAAAAAGAAAGAGTTCCTAAGCAAAATGAATTTAATACTACCTGATTAGGTCTATTATTCCTGAATAATATTCAAGAGGGCGATTTTTGAACTTAAGCTTCAACTTGTAAGTGTAGCTATCTGTGCTACAATTTTTACCTGTCCATGACTCTGAGTAATTTGTGCTTGAAAATACTTCAACTCCCCACCTGTTGTAGATTTGTATTTCAAATGATTCTAAATTCCTTGTATTAAGCGGAATGAGGTATTCATCATTTATACCATCACCATTGGGAGTAAATGCATTAGGTATCTGTAATTTTGTTTTACATTTTTCTAAAACCTCTATGTACTTTTCGCCCTTGCAATTATTTGAATCTACAACTGTTAGTTTATAAATTTCTGAACGGTAGGCACGAAAATTCGGGCTTGTTTCTCCACTTGGTTCCCACAAATAAGATTGATAAGTACCTGCCCAGAGTAAGATAGAATTTACTTCATCAAAACATACCACAGTATCACTGCTTGCAATAACTGCAATAGGCGGTTTTGCCCTCACATGAATAGTATCAGTATTGGCACAATTGTTTTGTTTATCCTGAATGCGCAGGTACCAAAAACCAGTATCCGGCAAAAACACCAATGAAGTGGTATCGCCAGTGCTCCAAAAATAATTTACTGGAACTTGAGCGCTTGCTTGCAATCTGACTGTATTACCTACACAAACAGAAGTATCTTTAGTTACAAGTAGCGTAGGTTCTTTGATATAATTGATTTCAAAGCTATCTGTTCTTCTGCAATCTCCGGTAAACATTGTTACCCATTGCTTACCATTAGTATTCCACAAATAATTTGAAGTAGATTGTGTGCTACCATTGCTCCATAAAAAATTACAATTTACTTTAGGTTTTGATACTATTTCCACACTTTCATTTTCACAAATGCGATAAATATCTTGTAGCATATTTGAGGATAAATAAGGTGATAATTTTAAACTAAAAGTATCTACCATATATACAGTTCTATCATAAAAATAACTCTTCACCCAATAAACACCGGTATCATTAAAAGTTCTTGTTTCATGAATGGTATCACCATCAAACCAAACAAAACCATTAGAGCCACTTGCAGCACTCAATATAGTAGGATAACAAAGTGAGCTATCATAGTGGTGAAAGGTATTTTGGGGGATGAGGGAAACATTATCGACATAGTAATAAGAAAAGTCTGTAGTATTCCAAACACATGCATTCGGCTTATAAATAATGGTTTTATTCCTATAGTTAAAACAACCTAAACTTAAAAACTCTTCATTTCCTTTTGCTTCAAAACTTCCCTTAATCTCCATCCAATTTACCGTATCAGTTAAGGGCTTGTCTAAATCATTTTCAATTTGTGGTGGAGAAAATTTTGCAAAGGTTGTTCCCGGATCTTTGAAATATATTCCAGTATCAGACAATACGAAAGGCTCCTTTCCAACAAAAAGGCCTATAGCAGCAAGTCTTCCTGAACAGCTCGATATTTCGGTTTCTGGAGCTGAAACATAAAAACTTCCGAAGTATTTTAATCTAGGTATTAAAACTGACTCCAATTTTGTTTCTAAATAAAACCGAGATAAGGAAGGAACTCCACCATGAGATCGAATAAAGCCGATACCAGCATAACCATTTCCATGTTGAGGAATCTGACTACCTGAAAAATTTTCAGGAACACCTCTAGGGGAAAATATTCTCCCATTAAAATTTACTAAATTTTTATTATTGGCGCATATATTTAGCAGCTCGGCATTTCCTTTCCAATTATTGAAGAAATTTGAAATGGTATCATTTGGATAATAATCATATGGACAAGAATTCCCCAATAATTCAAAACTGCCATTCCGTACTAAGTTAGGTTGTGCATAGCTGCAAATAAAAAGCAGTATAAAAACACAGTTTAATATGATTCTTTTACAGAAATACATGATACCAAATTTAGACTAATCAATCGAACTTTCAAACTAATGTTTTGGCTATGAGATTTCTAGGAATCTAAATCTTACGAATTCACAACGAATCACTACGAATTCACAATGAATCACTACGAAATCTTATTGTAAAAAAATAGACTAATTGGAAAGCTTAAAATCACATCACACATTTAAAAACAATTGATATGAAACTAAAATCCATTTTAATCGCAAATGCAATGAGTATTTTGCTCCTGCTTTTTATTATTCCCATTAGAATTCAAGCCCAAAATTCAAGTACAACTAAATTGGTACTTGGCTATTATCCATTGAATTATAAAATTCAAGAAAATTTCTATGTTAAAAATAGAATTATTGGTGAAGGTGATAAATTATGTATTTGGTTAAAAGGTGAAATTGACAAAGAAAAGATTGGATATCAAATTAAAAGCCAATCAAAAAAAATAACTGGCCTCAAATTTCAACAAATCGAGTTTTTAAAAAATAAAAATGTAAGTCTTTGCATTGTTATTTTACCTAAAGAGATGCCATTGTTTGAAGAATTTGAGGTAGATATTTTGCAAGAAGGACATATAACAGAAAAGTTAGCTCATCTATTTCTTGTACCAAATATTGAACTGCCAGAGGCACAAATAAAGGAAAACGAAATTAAGCTTCAATTTAAATCAGAATCTTTAATTGGCACTCCACCTTACCAGTTTACATGGAGAAATATGAGTAACAAAGGTGAGGTCATTAAATCAGGTGAAGTTCAAAAACTATCAGACTTACCTTCTTTAATTGGCATGAAAAAAAATAACCTATTAAATTTTATAATTAAAGATGCTAACCAGTTAATTTTAAATAAATGGGTAATAAACAACGACGATAGTTTATCTAATACAAATGATTTGGACAAAATGGGAAATAGTATAAAAATTTTCCCAAACCCATCAGACCAATATCTAACAATTAGTAGAAGTTTATTTGAAAATGACCAAGAAACCAAATTCAAAATATATGATATGCAAGGAAAATTGGTGATGGAAGAACAACAAATAAGTAAAGATAAAAATACATTAGATATCAGCAGGCTACCTCAAGGTCTTTACAGCATTCAAATTGGTATTGAAAAACCAATAATTTCAAATTTCATCAAACTTTAATAGCATAGACATGAAAAAAATATTTGTACTAATACTACTCATACTAACAATAATCAATAAGGGTTATTCTCAAGCACCTTCGCCCATATTAAGTAATGTGCTAGACCCTGTCGTTACCTTGGGTAATTGTGGCAAATTGAACTTAAGTTGGACAAATTCTACTAATGCTTATGAATATGAAATAAAAGTATTCAAAGGAAATGGTATTCTTATAGAATCATTCTTCACAAGCACTTGGTCAAACATCACCTATCCACAAGGAAATGATAACTATATCCCTGGAAATCTTGGGAATGTTTATTTTGAAATAAAAGCCTGGAACAGATACCAGTCTCCTAATCTGGTATCTCCAATATTTACCACTTCTAATATTATTAATCACAACCCTTTTCCGGCAATAAATGTAAATATTAGTAATATTAGTTGTGGTGGCTTTAAAGCAACATGGAACGGACCTACTAGCTGCGATAATGCAACTTATAAAATTAACATTCTATCAATAGGAAATCCTATACCTGTATATTCAGGAAATATAATTGGCAAAGAATTTGTTTTCAATAATGTATTTCCTGGCAATCAATATAGTGTGGAAGTACAATTAAAAAGCAATCTTACAATACCAGCCAACATAGGCACGAGTCAAACATTTACTATTCCAGCCCAAGTACCTTTACCAGCAGCACCCGTATTACAAACCAATTGCGGAGACATTAATGTTTCTTGGCAAGCCCCAGCATGTGCAAAATCATATCATGTTGTTTTGTATAGCAGCAATACTAGTCCGGTTTCAATTAGTAGTTCCAATATAGATGAGTTTAAAACAGTTGAGGGAGTAAATAATACAAGTGTAAACTTTACAAACAAAACACAAAAGAAATTTTATAAATCGGTTGTATCTATTATAAGTAATGGAGGTTCCTCACCAATTGCAAGCACAGAAAGAAGCAGTAATGAATTGTATTATAATATTCCTGTTACAGGCGTAAGTGTAAGCTCACCAAGTACACCTTCAAACAATACCTGTGATGCAATAAATGTAAACTGGATTAAAAACTGTGCACCATTATATAAAATTGAACTTAGAAAATATAGTAGTACATTTAATTACACAGTAATAAACTCAGAAATTATAAATAGCACACCTGCTAGCATACAGAATAAAAGTTATAATGGCTTAGAATCAGGTGAATATTACAAAGTAGCTATTCAATCTGTATTTGAAAAGTCGTTTGGTTATGATTATGGTGATATTGTTTTAACTGATTTATATCAAATGCCTGTGAAAATAAATTCTCCAGCCAATGTTAGAATTGTGAGTCAATGTGGTAGAATGGTTACAATTGCGTGGGACAGTCCTAATGATTCTAGGCTAATTGACTACACATTTGATATTAGCAATTCAAATTCATTTTCTGCCGGGAACTTTGCATTAAGTGAATTTTTAACCGAAGTAAAAGATATTAATACTGTACAAAATACTGTTACTGTTAAATTAAATACGTTTGCCCCTTTTAAAAATAGGGTTGTTCATTTTAGAATCAAAGCTAAAAACAGCAACAATAGCTGTAATAGTAACTATGCTTATTTGTACAATATTAATTTATCAGATAAAGAAGCCAGTTTATTTATGGATTTTTATGAACCTTTTTCTGAATACGAAGGAACTAATAATTTTGCGACCAAATACTGGGGTTTTACAAGACCAAATGTTGCAGCTGTTTCCTCAAATCCTTGTGTAGATAAGGTACAATTAAAAGTAGAAATGGTTAATCAAGATGGGAGTTTATTTTTGCCAAACTTAACAAACAATGCAGCTGTAAGATGGACAGGTCCGCAAGTACTTAGAAATAATATCACAACTGCAATGGCAAGCATGGGAACCAATTTTAGCAACTACATTCAATTAAATAGCGGCAAAACATGTAACTTTAATGGAATTGCAACAACAAGCAACCTACAAAATCAAAATACCTCTTTTATACTTGGGCCGGAGATTAAATTCGGTACAAATATATTATCTACAGGATATCATAAAATTACTTTACTGTATTGGATAAATGGTTCAAATACACCATTGGAAGACAGTCATATCATTAAAGTAGTCAATAGTCTTCAAGATTTTCAAATGAAATTCCCTGAACCAAACAACGCAGGAACATTTTCAAATTTTTATGCAAATAGTTTCCAGAACAGTTATTTTTATGGTCCAGGTTTTGTATGCAGACCTTATAACAACCTGATATTAGCACAATCGAATGTACCATCAGTAAATACAGTTCCCTATACAAGCTGGGATGAAGTTTATACACCCAATGTTAGTATTATTTTTTCAAAGGCTAATACAGCAGAAGAATTTTACAATACAAATATGGTTATCGGAGAAAAGGTATTAACACTAAATGAATTTAATGAACTTAGAAATGGCACTTTAAATTTAATTACTCTTTATAATTCATTAAACTTGGTAGCAAATGTTAATTTTATTGGAATCAAAACCGGTTTTGCATATGGCACAACACCAATAAATGGAGGTCAAACAGAATTAAACTACATGACTAAAATTATGTCATTTGGTTATACTGCCAAGCCAATCAATTTAGAGCTTGTTTCAAAATGTGCAAATGATATCAGTATAAAATGGACAGGGAATGGTAATGCAAGTGGAACAATTTATATGTTATCAATTGGTCGAAATTATAATCCTACTTCAAAAGAAATTTCAAACTTTGCAACAGCTGGAAGTGGCACAAATTCTATTACATTCAATAATCATGAATTAAGTTCAACTACTTTTCAAACTATACTTAATGCACCATTTGAAAACTATTATATTACAGTAAAAGCAAAAAATGGAAGTGGATGTGTTTCTGAAGCAAGTGAAAACATTATTGTTAAAACCAATGAAAAACCAATAAGGGTAAATTATTATCCATTTACATCAGAAGGTTTAACCATTAATGCATGTTTAAATGGCTCAATCAAGCCCAATTTAGAAATGGATGCATGTGTTACAGATTTAAAATTAGAAGTTGAAAACTCATTAGACATTGGCAATAAATGGATTGGCAATTGGGAAACAAAAACCCAATTTATGAACAAGATAAACAGCACTAACACTCCTGCAAGCTTATATCCTTATCATTTTGAAACAGGGAGCCTTCAACGTTATATCAATGAATCATCCACAAATCCTATTTCACTTTGGTTTGGTGGTTATGATGGATTTGGTGCTTACGGTTCAACAGGAAATCTGTTTAAAGTTTTTAATGGATATGATATGCCATATAATGTTAAATTTAAATACAAAATAAATAGCAATCCAGCATCGGAAGAAATATCAAATTCATTAAAAATTAAATACCCTAATTACCCTATAAGAGTCCAAAACCAGAATGGCAATTTATTAAGTGGTAACAACAACTATCCGGTACCAAGAATTGCTGGAAGTACACCTGTAATTACTTTCTATTCTAATTATAGAAACATTTCAATCAATGCTGAAAACAGTACATCCTCTTGTATTGCTTTTGCCAATTTGGAATTCTCAAATTCTGGCACGTTTAATAACTCTAATTTACTTAATCCACCAAGTTACCCTGGAAATGTTTTTTCAATTTTACGTTCGAGTTCAGGGTTAGATATAATAGGAATTGCTAACGGCATTGGATTTAGTACCTTTCCTATATATATGAGAATAAGCTATTTTTCAGGTGATAATTCAACAACGCCATTATCAGCAGTTTATTTAATAAATTACAATCCTATTAACATGTATCCAAATGCTAATATTGCATATGAGTCAGAATCGCAAATTGGTCATAATAATTTTGTTTTGGAAAATGATTTAAACAAAGTTTACCAATATGACCCAACAAATGGATTTTATGTTAATAATGGAAATGTTTTGATTCCAGATTTCCAATCTACACTAATTCCTATATCTGATTTTTATGGCTTTGCAGGAGCAAATTCAACCCTAAGTTTATTTCAATGGGATGCGGAAGGTTTAGATCCAAGTTTAAGAGGAGTTAATTATCATACAATTTGGGACAAAACAAATTTATTTGTAAGCCCACTCTCAGAAACGAACTTAGACCTTTGTGAAGTTTTAAATCAAACAAATTATATTGGTATATGTAATGAAAATACCACTATAACCATAGATTCCGTAGCTTATCTTACCAATACCTATGGTAGCCATGTTGGTTCAGGTTTACACACAATTTCTTCTTTATTAATGGATATTGGTCAACTAGATATAGGTTCAGATAATGAATACATTATTCAACAATCAAATATCAATTCTTATTGTGCGAATACTTATGGTAAAGGTTGGAGATTACCTACTTCAACTGAAATTGGCAAATACGATGATATACCTGTATCCAATCTAACAACAAATCCTGGATATTATGAGAATGGAACAGGTAGCATTTGGACGAGTACTTTTTGGCAAAACGGAATAAGCACATGGGAAGCAATATCTTACCCAACAAATACTGATGTTTATTTAAACAATTCTTATTATACTACTAAGAATCTTGTTAGGTGTGTTTATGAAGCAAAATAAATAATAAAGGAATGTTTAATAAGAAAAATAAATAAGTTAAAGCAGCACTTAACTTAATATAATTCTTTAAGATTACTGAAATAAATAAAGGGCTGTTTCATCATTTGAAACAGTCCTTTTTTTGTGCTTAAAACAAAATTTAAATTCACTCCACCTTAATCCCATATTTCATTAATAAACCGGGTAATCCGTTTGCAGAGAATTTGGCTGCTTTTAGTTTGTTGATTTCAGGGTCGATGATAAAACCATATGCTTCTCTTAAATCTGCTTTTTCAAGATTGGTTTGATTGAATACACTGGCAGATAAATCGGTGTCTTTAAATACAGATGCGCTTAAGTCGGTATCAACAAAATTGGCTTCTTTTAAACTACAGCTTATAAAAACTGTTTTACTTATTTTCTTTCCATGAAATGAGGAATAGTCAATTTTGCAGCTTTCAAAACGAAATGATAGCAAGAAATCTTTACAGCGTGAAAAGTCAACTCCCAACATTTTGCAATCTTTGAACTTGGCGCTCTGTATACCGGTATTCGCCAGTTTAACCATACTAAAATTGCAGTTCTCAAACTCACAATCTAGAAAATTACTCATGGAAAAATCAGCCTTAGTAAAATCACAATCTTTAAATACACATAACTCAAATTCTATTCCAGACAAATTCTGCTCTCTTAGGTTTAAGGTGCTATAAGTCTTCTCTAGGTTATACTTTTCCATTAATCAAATTTATAAAAATCGGGATTGTAAATTTCCATCCATTTATCGGGTGAACCAATATTTTGCCACCCAAACTGTTTGTACAATTCATGCGCATCAGAAGTGAGTAAAATCCATCTTCTTAAATGTTGCAAATCAGGTTCATTCATTACAAATTCCATTAAGGCTTTTGAGAGTCCTAAACCCCTGTGTGCCTCAAGAATAAAAACATCTCCCAGATAGGCAATGGTACTAAAATCAGAAATAACTCTTGCAAAACCAATTTGTTCTTGCTTGATATAAACACCAAAACAAAGTGAAAACTGAATTGACTTTTTTACCTTCTCCAATCCGATTCCTTTACTCCAGTTAGATTCTTCAGACAAATATTGATGAACAGTTTTAATATCAATCAAAGACTTGTTATTACTCAATAAATAATCTTGATAGGAAATATTTCTGATAGAACTCAACATAGATGGTGCTATTAAATTCTATTTCGTTTCTGAAACCGAACTCTGTATACCTGCAATAAATGCTCTAGTGATGCTTCGTTGGTATCATATTCGTCAATATATACTTCCTGTAATTCATCGTAGGCTTCGTAGGTAAGTTTAAACTTCATGTGTTTGCCACTGCCTTCTCTTTCCACTTGTTCGTTTCTAATATGATTCCAGGAAACAAATTCGCAAAACGCAGTTTCAATGCCTTTGTCGTTAATGGTAATCTGCGGACTGGTATTGCTATATTCCTTGTACTCTTTAAATACACCCCAGGTTCCTGCTCCAATAAGTACCGCAGCCATGATATAAGATTCTTCATACAAGAAATAAAATCCACCAATAACCAAAGCGGCCATGATGATGAGTTCCATTAAGTTTTTACTTCTTGAATAATAAATAATGCTTTCATTGGGTACATTAAAATCATCTTCAAATACATCTTCCTTGTTAAACTTGATTTGAATTTCACTCCATCTTTCTTTTGTTGAAGTATTCCAAACTTCAGTTTTTTCAAAAGAGCTGCCATCAGGCCAAATCAGGTTTTCTTTGATGGCTTTGCGTTTTAATTCATGCACATTTCTCACATTGGAGAATGCCCAAACCTTCCACTTTACAACATTAAAGCTCCACCAAATCCATGCGGGAATAATAGAAAATACCATTCCCAAAATCATAAACCAGGGTGGGCAAAATCCATATATACTTAAAACCAATGGAGCAAGGATACAGATGATAAACATGGCCAAAGTTGGATAAGTTAATAAGTACTTTCCCCTTTTAATAGCATCATTTACGCTTACAACATCATTCATTTGAATTCAATTTTAAATTTGGAATCAATAACATGTATTGTTTAAAACATTCATAAGTAAGTTTCGCATCCTCCAAAGCATTGTGTTGCTCATCATCTCTTGAAAGTCCAAACATTTCAGCAACAGCTTTCAGGCTATATGATTGCGGACGTTTTTTACCATTGGCATCAAAAATCTGATAAAAAACAAAAGATAAACTCATTAAGTCGATGAGCTTAAAAGAATAAGGCCAATTGATATTGAGATAGGAATATTCTTCTTTTAGAAAATTGATATCATTGATGACACTTTGCCCACACATCACCAAGTCCTTCAACGAGTCTTTGGCTTCACGGTGAAGGCTTTTTCTCACCCAAGCTTCCATGTTTTCCAATACCTCATGCGACATCGGTGCATCTTCAAGGTCGATTAAAGAAATGCCATGAATCTCTTCAGCTGCTTTGGTAAAGGTTTCTTCATTGTTAGGATATACAAGGCTTTCGAATGTTGAAATCAATTTCCAATTATCATCGGCGAGCACAGCACCAATTTGAATCATATCATGGTATCCGGCTTCGGAACCTGTCATTTCTAAATCAAAAATCAGATAAGGCATATTGTAAATTTGATTTAAAAATAAGGCAAATACTTGTTTTATAAAAAGATTAATACCACAAAGAATGCAATCACTTTACCACAAAGGATTTGCCTGCATCACTTTCTTTCACCAAAAGGAATTCGGGTTGATCTAACAAACTTCTGCCACTCATCACCACATCAACTTGTTTGTTGTTGGCGAGATATAATTTAGTACCGGTTTTGAATTCATATTTCTTCCTGCTCAATGGCATCAAAACAAAGATTCTGGTAGCATTTCCTTGCACACCCGGAGTATAAGAAATGAGGGCTACTTTTTTGGGTAAAAGCGAGTTGTTTCTTAAGTAAATTTTCACATTTTCATTTTGAGGCTCACCTGCAAAAAGGGTGTTTAATGACAATAAAAGTACTGCCATCAAGAAAGTTAATTTCTTCATATTCATTGAGTGTTTAATAAAAAAAGAGAAAAAGGAATTCTTAGAACTATTTCAGTTGAAAGAGGATTTTAGCATTTGATTCCATATCGCTGTGGATATAAAATTTCAATCTTTTTTGAGGAGTAACAACCTCCAACAAAGCCGTGTTTGGAGGCAATTCTCCAAGGGTTTCCGCAACAACTATCAATTCATGTTGTGGTTTCATTTTATTCAAAACAAACTTCTTACTTATAGCTTGTTTACTCAAACCAACTTTATTAAAAATCAATCTGCCATTATCATAAACAGAAATTGAATCGCCATCAATTTTTTTATCATCATACAAATTGATTTCAAATTCACCCTCAGGCAATTCAACTTTCTGAATCAGTAAATCGTTTCTGCTATTCACTTTATAAGCCAGAGGAAGCTCAGGAATTTCCTCAGCAGGTTTTTCAACCGGTTGCGGTCTCATATGAATAATTGGCTTTTCAGGCGGTGGTTTTGGAAGCTCCGGTTTTACAGGAACAACAGGTTTAGGCTTTTTAGGTATTGGAGGAACTACTTTTGGTTTTATTATTCTCAGTGTAGTTTCAAGTTCAACTTCTTCTTCAACATATTCAACCAAACAGATATCATCAACTGCAAAATCGTTACCACAACC
>JBMLOK010000032.1:13101-17941 GCA_049243005.1 Bacteroidia bacterium
CCAAAACAACCATTTGTTCTGTTTACAATGGAGAAATTACCATCATCAGGACAAGGGGAATTTTGTTTTGAATAGGCGCCAAAATCAAGGAAACTACTTCCTAAAAATCTTCCACTCATACCAAAACTAATGGTAAAAACTGTATCCGTATACCGAATTTGTTTTTGAGCAATTGTTTGGTCAGGTAACATCAAACCAAATAAAAGCAGAAAAGAAAAGAAATATTTATTCATTAGCAACCCGATACATTAGGATACAATAATTTTCAAAAGTTAGATACTTTCAACGTATTAAAACCCAAAATACGTTTCCGCTTATCCGAACTTCATTCAATTGATTGCAGAGTAAACTTTAAATTTAAACCTTAAAGTTTTTCGTAAATTATTGCAACGCCTTGTCCAACTCCCACACACATAGTTGCCAATCCGTAACGTACATTACGTTTTTGCATTTCGTGAAGTAATGTTGTAGAAATTCTTGAACCGCTTGCACCCAATGGATGTCCGATTGCAATTGAACCTCCATTAACATTTACTATATCTGGATTTATTTCCAAATCTTTCATACAAGCCAAACCTTGAGAAGCAAAAGCCTCATTGAGTTCTATCAAGCCAATATCATTCATGCTTAAACCAGCTCTTTGTAAAGCTTTTCTGGTAGCAGGTACGGGACCAATTCCCATCACAGAAGGATCTACACCCGCAACAGCCTTTGCAACAACACGGGCTATTGGTTTTAAATTCATTGATTTAACAGCAGTTTCTGAAGCAAGTATTAATGCAGCAGCACCATCATTGATACCTGAAGAATTTCCTGCAGTTACCGAACCATCTTTTTTGAAAGCAGGTTTTAATTTTGCCAAATCTTCTAAACTACTCAAACGAGGATGTTCATCTTTATCGAAAATTTTGGCATCACCTTTCTTTTGTGGAACAGCAATTGGACATAATTCATTGGCAAAGCGATTGGTTTCATGTGCAGCCTGGTATTTGCTTTGTGAAGAAAAAGCAAACTCATCTTGTTGTTCTCTGCTGATATTCCATTGCTGAGCAACATTTTCTGCTGTTTCACCCATGCTATACGGATGGTATAATTCTGCTAAACGTTTATTGGTGAATCTCCAACCAATAGTAGTATCATAAATCTCAGGAGTTCTGCTGAAAGCGGTTTCTGCTTTTGCCATCACAAAAGGTGCACGTGTCATCGATTCTGTTCCACCGGCAATATATAAATCACCATCACCTGCCTGAATGGCCCTACCAGCATCAATAATACTTTGTAAACCTGAAGCACATAATCTATTGACAGTATTTCCGCCAATTGAACTTGGTAAACCTGCAAGTAACAATGCCATACGAGCAACATTTCTATTGTCTTCACCAGCCTGATTGGCAGCACCTAAAATCACATCTTCAATAGCATTTACATCTACTGAAGGATTTCTGCCAATCAGCGCTTTTATTACCATTCCGGCCAAATCATCAGGACGAACTGTACTTAAAGCACCATTAAACTTGGCAACCGGACTGCGTAAAGCATCAATAATAAAAATGTCTTTCATTGTGAAAAATTTGGGCGAAATTACGGAATAAGCAACAATAAATACGAATTATCGGAGTATTAGAAATTTGATTCCGAATCTTTATAAAATCAAGAAAAAATTAGCCTCAAAAAAAACAATCTGACTGGCTACAAGAAAATTATATCAGCCTAAAAAAGAAAGAAAATATTCGAATATCCGCATGTTTACCAGCAGTAATTTGCATAAATCTTCGCTTCTATGAGTAATATTATCAAAAGGTTTTAAGTTGAAAATTTACCTTTTCAATGAAATTTAAGACCCTGAAGGTGGTCACATGTTTATAGTAAAATGCTCTAAATGAATACCCCGCAAAACTCCACCAAGCGGACCTTCGGTCCGCGTGGTGGAGTTTTGCGGGTGGTGTTTCTTCATATTTTATTTTCTATAATCATGTCATCCATTCTGGATTTTAAGAACTTGCTAAAAGAAACTTAAACTAATCAATATTCATTTTTTGTGTTTATTTTGATTTTAACGAATAATAATCAGCAATAAAGTCTCGGGAATTTGTTTTTAGGTAAAGAGGCGATTAAGCGTTTATATTTTCTATAATCATGTCATCCATTCTGGATTTTAAGAACTTGCTAAAAGAAACTTAAACTAATCAATATTCATTTTTTGTGTTTATTTTGATTTTAACGAATAATAATCAGCAATAAAGTCTCGGGAATTTGTTTTTAGGTAAAGAGGCGATTAAGCGTTTATATTTTCTATAATCATGTCATCCATTCTGGATTTTAAGAACTTGCTAAAAGAAACATGAAGCGGATAATCCTAAGAGATTACAATTGAAACCAAAATTGCTAAAATCTGAAAGCAATTTTTGAGGATTCATATTTTAACATTTCAGAATTCTCTTTAACTAAGGCCTTCATTTCCGATAAACTTAAATTTACTTTGTTGATGGTTATTCTTCTGTAAACCCAAATCTTGTTATCTCTAAAGCTTAATTTTACTTCGTAGTGATATAATTTATTGCTGTGATTTAAATTTTCAGGTAAAATCACATCTTTTATCAATGTATCAAATTCGAATACAATGGTATCAGAAATAATATATGAATTTCTAAAAACCCCGGTATACAAACGAGAGGTATCCCAATCAAATCCTGACATCCATTTGTCTTCAAAAACATTGAGAATTATTCTGCCATCCGATTTAGGTTTAATTACACTACTTACAGCTTCTTTAACCTGAATGAACTGATACTTTTTATCCAATTCAACTTCATAATTTTCCAACTTCCTATTCTTTGAAGATTGATACAAGGTCATTGTTTTTTGAAGCTGTTCTTTGGGTTCAATAAGCTCCCATATTTTAGAACGCATTTGAATTCCAGAGTATAAATTATGTTCATTGGCAAGCATCTTATAATCCTTAGAAACTTTATAATTTCTATATGAATTAGAAGCGTTTTCACCATAAGTAATATGAGGCACCTTACTCAAATAACTCTGACTATTACTCACCAAAAGATAAGGCTTTCCAATCCAGGATGATGGAACAAATCCAAATGGAATTTTTTGGTTTGTACACTCTACAAACATGGTATCTCCATTTATGGGAAGAGCAGCAATCACATGATTAAAATATGTGAAATTCGGATGCTCTAAAACAGGAACAGTTTCACTTTCATAAGAACTTTTAATGACGCAGTAATATGCATCAATATCTATAAATTTCAACAAAGAAATATAATAATACACAAGTGCTTTACAGTCGCCATAACCAAAAGCATCTACCAATTTTGGAGCAGAAGGTTTATATCCACCAATTCCAATTTGAACACTGATATATCTTGTTTTATTCTGGAACCATTTATAAACCATTTCAGCTTTTTCTTTTTTGCTGATTTGAAGTTCTTTTATTGCAATTAATTCCTTTTTAGTTTCATCAGAAAATTCAGAATTTAAGGTATTTAATAATGCACTCAGCCAATTACCATAATTGGTCCAACTACTTAAATCACCTTCTGTTTTATCATACTTAAAATAAGGTAAGTTAAAAACAACATGTGGAACCAATTCATTAAAATCGGGAGCATAATCTTCCTCCACAATTTGCTGAATACTATCCACATGAAATTGAAGAACATGTGTAGAAGAAACGGTATCTATTTTACTTTTAATTCCGGTACCAAACTGCTTCCAGGTTAATGCATAATCTTTAGGATATTCTATTTTATAATCGAGCTCATAAGCTGAAATTCCATAGGTATAAATTGGATAAAACGAAGGAAGGTGCAAAAATCCATTGTACTTTCTTTCTACAGAAACTTCCATAAAAAAAGGAAATGTGAATTGAGTGAAATCATACAACTTAACCCTATCTTCTGTATACATTCCATTACCTGCAATAGCTGAAAAATCGCCAAAATCAGAGAGATGAATCTTTTTCTGAATTTCACCTCTGATATCTTTAATAACTATTGTAAGCGATGAAATTTTTATGAGATTATCATAATAAAATTCGCTTTCACTTTTCGCTAATCCTTCAGCATTTTTAATTAACAATAAATAATTTTCTTCCAACTCTGCTTTAGAAGAGGACGCGATTTTAAATGTTGTTTCAGACCTTAAAATTACTAAATCGGGTGTGGAGGAAACTGATTTTGAATAAAGCGGAAATAAACCTAAAAACTGTAATACAAAAAGAATGGAATAGCTTTTTATCTTTTTCATTTCTTCTTTCTAATTACTATTTCATCTGCATGTTTACGAATCATTTCATCCATCAATTTCTTTACTGAAGCATAATCAGCTACTTCAAAATAATATTCATTAAAATTCAATTCCGACATCATTTGAACAGAGGTTTCATCAGAACTAACAACCAATTTAAATTTGGCCAAATCATCTAAAACTACACTTGATGATTTGGGTAATGAAACTATTTCATAGTTAGAAGGAATATTAAAAATAACTTTTATAGTTTCTGAAAAAGGATTGCCTAAAAATATCGGTGTATATCTTTCAGTTGGTAAAAAAGGATTCATATCTTGGGCATAAAAAAGAAATGGTTTAAACCTCATTTCTTCTCCAATTTTATCAATACCGGCCCAAGTAAATTTATACTTTTCGGAAACACTAGCTTTTGCAGGAGAAACTTCAAAACTAAACTCACTTGTTACCGCTGGAATATCATTGGATTTTAGTTGATGATTAGGATTTGTTTTATCTAATTTAATCCTGGTTTCAGCTTCGGCATTCATATAAAATGCACTCACATCACCTTTGATAGTTTCATCAGCCTCCAATG
>JBMLOK010000032.1:18041-20110 GCA_049243005.1 Bacteroidia bacterium
GTATAACCTGCCTCTTTTATTAACTGATATAAAAGTCCGTTTACCTCAGCCGAATAAGCTTGTTCACCGGTTAAAACTTGACGTAAATCCTTATCAATTAACAATGAATATTCATTATTCCATTTTGCTTTCTTTTGAACAGTTTCAATTAAAAAAGTTAAGAACTGAATGCTATCTTCAAAATTTGACTTTAAACTTAATAACTCTTTTTTAAGCATTGGACTTGAAGACAATTTTTTGCCAAATTTTTCAGAATCCCACAAAGCTTTGGATAAAGAAAACCATGATTTATTGGCCCTGTCTAAAGTATACCAAGGAAGTCTTATATAAACCAATTCCTGACTGATTTTTGTGTTTAAATCACCTCGGTGTAAAGTATACAATTCTTTTGTAAAACCTTTGATATTACTAACGGCATACAATTCGCTTTTAACAATAAATGAAAAGTTAGAATAATTAAAACTTGTACCTTCAACACCACCGCCATAAGACCTGTCTTTGCTAACAAAACCGGCACTTTGATTCGATAACCAGTTTGATTTTATTGAATTGGCAGGAAAATTTGTAGTAATAGGTTTGAATGTAAAATACTCAGGAATATCATAAACAATTTCAGAATATTTAACCGGTATATCATCATTAAAAACCCATGATTTTAATGAAGTTAAATCATAACTTACAATTGAATAAGAAACCTCTAAAACAGAGCCTTCCAAAACTTTAGGCAAAGTGTATTTTACCTTGGTTACATCTTCACTGATGTTTTCATAGAAAATACTTTGTTTGTTAATCTCTGTTTTTTCGATTTTACCATTGTTGTCTAAATTATAAGTAAAGGCTTTAATTTTTAGCAACTTTTCTTTATCACCATTATGAATAAGAAATGAGCCATTGGCTAAATCGGATGATTCCTTTTTAAAAATTTTGATTCTGTATGTTCTATCAAAAACTATTTTAAAACCTAAATTAACACCTTCATCAAAATCAATATGAATATTTGCTACATCAAACAAGAACATAGCTTGGGCTGAGGAATCAAAATCGCAAAGTTTCAGTTTTAAATCAGCATCAGAAACGGGTTTTGGTTCGAAATACTTTTGTTGGGAAAATGAATTGAAAGAAACTAAAATTAAAAAAATAAAGGCGAGGAATTTAAACGGTTTCATAAGGGGGCAGTAAATAATTAGACTCCCAAAATAATATATTAGCAAAAACTAATTATTAATTTGATAAGTCAATTGTTATAAAACGCTTATTTTCTAATGTTTAGAATCGACTGAAAATCCATTTTTAAGGAATACCTAAAACTTAAAACTGACAAAAAATTACAAAACAATAAAATGTTAAATGGCCTTTGCATCCGCCAAAATCAATTACATTTGCTAGCTCATGTCGAATAAAAAAACAGATTTAAAATCGGGTTCTGCCTTCAATTGGTCCTTATTTAGCCGTATTGCCGGATTAGCCGGTCCCTATAAAAGTAAATTCGTTTTGGCAATTGGACTAACTGTCAGCATGGCGATTTTAGGTCCACTAAGACCTTTTTTAATTCAATATACACTCGATAATCAAGTTGCAGATGCTGATGTAAATGGTTTATGGATGATGTCGGCATTAATTCTTGGAACACTTCTTATACATACTGCTATTCAGTTTAACAGCACATTATTGAGTAATCAGCTGGCACAACAAATTATTTTCGACTTAAGAAATAAAGTTTACAAACACCTGAACTCATTACAGATTAGGTTCTTCGACAAAACACCAGTAGGAACACTTGTAACCAGAAGTATTAGTGATATAGAAACAGTGAGTGAAATATTTAGTGAAGGTTTGATTAATATAATTGGAGATTCATTACAAATTGTTGTTATCCTGATTTTGATGTTGAGTACCGATTGGAAATTATCATTGGTGAGTTTATCTGTTTTACCTTTTTTGATGTATGCCGGTTATGTTTTTAAAGAAAGTGTTAAAGCCAGTTTTGAAGATGTAAGAAACCAAGTAGCAAGTTTGAATACTTTCGTTCAGGAACATATTACCGGAATGCAAATTGTTCAAATATTTAA
>JBMLOK010000032.1:20210-22525 GCA_049243005.1 Bacteroidia bacterium
CAGATAAAGAATCAACAGGAAAACCAATTACAGAAAGATTAAAAGGCGATGTAATTTTTAAGGATGTTTGGTTTGAATATAAAAAAGATGAGCCTGTACTAAAAGGAATAAATTTTCAATTGAAAGAAGGACATAACCTTGCTTTGGTAGGCGCAACAGGAGCAGGAAAAAGTTCTATTATAAATTTATTGAGTAAGTTTTATACAATAAAGAGTGGCGATATTTTAATTGGAAATGAATCAATCATGCAAATTTCCAATACCGATTTAAGGAAACAAATTGCAGTGGTATTACAAGATGTGTTTTTATTTAGTGGCAGTATTTTAGATAATATTCGTTTATACAAACCTGAAATTAGTGAAGAAATAATCATTGAAACTGCAAAGAAACTAGGTGCCCATGATTTCATCAGTCGCTTGCCAAATAAATACCACCAGGAAGTTCATGAAAGAGGAGCAACATTATCTGTAGGGCAAAGACAATTAATTTCGTTTGTAAGAGCCATGGTAAGTAATCCAAGTATTTTAGTTTTAGATGAAGCAACATCCTCCATCGACCATGAAACAGAAGAAGTGATTCAAAGTGCAATTAAAGTAATGATGCAAGGCAGAACCAGTATCATTATTGCACACAGATTAAGTACAATTCAGGATGCAGATGAAATTCTTGTTTTAGATAAAGGCGAAATAGTGGAAAGAGGTAATCACCAGAGTTTATTGGAACAGAATGGCAATTACAGAAATTTATATGAAACTCAGTTTAAAATGATTGAGAAATAATGAGCAGTTTTATATAAATCCATTCCACTTTCTAATGAACCATTCTAAGCTCATCAGCGCCAATAACAGATAGAAAATCCAGTAAAAACTGATTAATTCCTTGTTGTTTTCCTGTTCAATTAAAAGTGGTTTTGCAAAATCAGAAACATTAAGTTTATCGGCTATAGAATTAAAATCTTTTAAATAGAAAAATTCACCTTTACTATCATTAGCAAGATTTCTTAGCAAACCAAAATCTGCTTTGGTATTTGATGATTCAACCTGAAGTGATTGAATGGTAAAACTTCCTTTTTTTATTTCGTTTGATGTTCCTTCAAACTTAGCTTCGAATGTATAATTTCCTGCATCAAATAAACCAGCATCTAGTTGGTAGGCAAGTTCTGTTTTACTAAAAGAATAAGTATACTTTTTACCCGATGCATTTTTTAATTCAAGCTTTAATTCTTTGCTATTATCAGGTTCAAATGCTTCGTTGAAATAAGATGCTTCAAAAACAACTGACTCCGACTCATCAAATATTCTTTTAACAGGTTTTACTTTAAATCTGCTTTTATCATCTTTACCAGCTAAAACTTGCACTGTTTTAGACAACAATTGATTAACCAATGTTGTTGAATTGTTTTGTTGAAACTCAGCTAAACGCCAGCGCCAAATGCCTTCACCACAAATAAATCCTCGCTTAACCAATTGCTGACGGTTAAAAAACCACAAAGGATAATTTGTTTTAACATAACCAATTTGTTGGTAAAGCAGCACTTCTGCCCCATTCGGGATTCTATAATTTCCAAAAGCCGCACCTAAAGGAGGAAATTTAGAAATCATCTGCATTTCCTTGTCTTCAATAAACAAACTAAACTGGTCGTTTTTCCAAGCTTTAGCTTCATTTAAACCTGTTCTATAGCCATCAATTTGAAGTCCTAAATCAGCTTGAGATAAATAAAGAATTCCGGATTGAGCACCCAAAATATATAACTGAGGAATTCCTGCTTCATTTAAATCTTTTATCAATCCTAAACCCTCTGCACGTATGCCGGGAACTTGATGTAGAATATATAAATCAGCTTGTTTTATACTTTCCAATTTATGTTCTGCTAAAGATGTAATTTCAATCTGCAGATTTTTATTGGATTCTAAAATTTGTTTAATCGCGCTAATATCAGGATGTGGACTTTGGTAAACCAAAACAATTTTTTGTCTGCTTTTTAGCACCTGAAGAGCAAACTGAATTTGGTTATTTACAAAAGTTCTTTCACCTTGAATTCGATTGAGCTGAATGGTGTATTGATGAATTCCTTCCTTACCGGCTTCCAACTCACAGCTAAAAGGAATTAAAGCTTGCTTTTCATTGATCTGATAGTTCTTTTGAAAAACAACTTTTCCATCTTGCAAAACCTGAGCAATTACCGATTTTCCAAGTAAATCTTCTGCCTGAATGCTTGCTGCCAATTGGAATTTATTTCCTTCAAAAACCATTTCATTATAACGAGCCTGATGAATCCACAAATCTTTAAATGAAGATGTATCACCACAAGCAAC
>JBMLOK010000033.1:0-5367 GCA_049243005.1 Bacteroidia bacterium
TAAGGCTGTTTTTGTTGATTCTTTACCAACTCCGGAATTTAGAATCTTCCATGGCTTTAATTTAAATCCTGCTGCTTCACAGGCTTCATTCATATTGGCAATTGAACCATGCACATAAACTTCACCAATTTCATGATTTATATTTTGCAGGATTCTCTGCGCCTTTCCCAAAGAATAAGCAAAAATAACTGATGCCATTTTCTTTTCCTGATTTGCTTTCCACCAATCATTTATTTGGTTAAAAACTATCTCTTGTTTTTGCCATTGATAAATTGGCAAACCAAATGTAGATTCAGTAATAAATGTGTGACATTTTACAGGCTCAAATGGAATACTCAGTCCATCATTTTCTACTTTATAATCACCTCCTGCAACCCAAATCTCACCATTGTATTCAACTCTAATTTGAGCCGAACCAGGAACATGTCCGGATGGGTGAAATGAAAACTTCACTCCATTTACCAATAAACTTTCACCATATTGATAAGATGAAATTTGAGGATTCCCCAAGCGATGTTTTAAGATAGGCACACTTTGTTGGTGAGCAAAATATACAGAAGAACCTGGCCTTGCATGATCGCTATGAGCATGCGTAAGAAATGCCTTTTCAACTGCTGCTGAAGGGTCAATATAAACATCTGCCATTGGAACATACATTCCTTTTGGCGTGAATTCAATTAAACCTTTTGCCATTTATAATTTACGAAGAATCCTAGCCATAAAGAAACCATCAAATCCACTTTCAGAAGGCAAAATGGTTTTCATTTCTTCTAATTCAAATTCAGGATGAGAAGCTAAAAAAGTTTCTACTTGTTTTTGATTTTCACTAGGCAAAATACTGCATGTTGCATAAACCATTTTACCTCCGGGTTTAACCATATTTGAGTAACTGCTTATGATTTCCTGTTGAGTAACCTGCAATCTATCAATAAAACTTTTATCTAATTTCCATTTGGCATCCGGATTTCTTTTTAGAACTCCCAAACCTGAACAAGGTACATCCAATAACAGTCTATCTGCTTGCTTTTCCAGCTTTTTGATGGTTTTACTTCCCTCAATCAGTCTTGGTTCAACAGTACTCACTCCTGCCCTTCTACCTCTCTTTTTCATTTCATCCAACTTCCACTGTTCAGTATCCATGCTGATAATTCTGCCTTTATTAGCCATTGCAGATGCTAAGTGTAATGTCTTGCCTCCTGCACCGGCACATGCATCAATTACACGCATTCCAGGTTCAAGTTGTAAAAAAGGAACTACCAATTGAGAACTTGCATCCTGCACTTCAAATAATCCTTCTTTAAATTCAGGTGTAATAAACAAATTTTGTCTTTCATCTAAACGCAAACCATCTTTACAACCTTCGATCACATGGGTTTTGATATCTCTTGTAGCAAGAGATTTCATTAATTCCTCTTTTGTAGTTTTAAGCAAATTCACACGAATTACAACAGGAGCTTGCTCATTTAAAGCTTCAGCTTCAATATTCCATTGTTTGCCCAATTCTTTAACACCTAATTCATCTAACCAATCAGGATAAGAATAAACAAGTTTTCTTTGGGTTTTAATTTGATTATATGTGTGTTCAACTTTTTTAGGCTCAACATTTCTAAACTCCTGCCATTCAGGAATTTTAACTCCTTTTAATACCTGCCAGGTTCCGAAAAGTGTAAACAAATTTGGGTCGTTTAATTCATGATTTTCTAAACCGGCAACATGTCTGATTAAACGCCAGTAACGCACCATTTCATAGGTATTTTCGGCAATAAATGCACGATCACGTGCTCCCCAACGCTTATCCGATTTTAATAATCTTTCTAATGCTTTATCAGCATATTTACCTTCTTCAAAAATGGTATAGATAGCAGTATTAACTGCATTTATTAGATTTAAATGAAATTTCAAAACTTTTAATTTGTTACAAAGGTAAGCTTTGAAAGTCTAATAATCTCTATTTTAAAGGTTCACGACTATTACTATCAAAGTAAATCGTCAACATTTCTTTAGCTACTTACAGTTCCTTTAATACACGATAATTCGATGGAAGGTAATTGTTTACTCGATTTCCAAGAACTTTTATCCATCCCATTGCCATCGATTGATAAGCTGCTAAATACCAACCGGGCTCTAAATCATTTAAAAGTAAATTCTGTTTTCTTAAAAATAAATGAGCTTGTTCCAAACTCAATTCAGCCTTTTGAATTGATTTGTTTTTATGAATAGATAAAGCTAATTCATGCTCAGGAATTAATTGTTTCTTTTTATCTAATTCACCAACCGGCATTCCTGCTGTTTGAATAATTCCACTTCCAATTAAAACTTCAAAAATTCTGGTATGTGATTCTTCCATTGCATAATAGGTATCGCCATAATTGGTTATTGCAAAATCGCTATTAGGTAAAAACCATTCTTTAATAGGAGCAGCAGTGTTTTTATTACAAAAATTTAAAGACTTATGTTTATAGGTAACTCTACCTTCAGTTTCATCAGGTTTTCTTAAACAAGCGATAAAAAAACCTTCTCCCTTTTGCAAATGGTAAGAGAATTTATAAGCGTGATTTTCACATTCTTCAATATTCCAATCGGAAGAGATATTTAAAGGAATAGATTCAAAACCTTGATTGATTAAATATTGAACCTGTTCTTCATCTTCTTTCCTATTAAATGTACAGGTTGAATAAATTAGAATTCCACCTGGTTTTAAAGAAGGAATGATATCTTCAATAATACGTTTCTGACGCGCTGCACACATATCTACCGCCTGCAAACTCCATTCTTTCATGGCAGAAGGATCTTTTCTAAACAAGCCTTCTCCGCTGCAGGGAGCATCTGCAACAATTACATCAAAAAATGATGTTAGTGGTTTAAATGCTTTTGGATCTAATGAACTACAGGCATAATTTATTGTCCCCCATTTAATGAGATTTTCTTTTAATACAGGAAACCTAGTTTTAATAATTTCATTAGCCAATAAAAAATCATCTTTTTCTAAGGTAGAAGCTATTAATGTGCTTTTTCCACCAGGAGCAGCACATAAATCCAAAACCTTTAAATTTTGATTTTTAGGCTCTCTTAATAGTTTAAAGACCGTTTTCAAAGCATGTTTTAGAAACATACTTGAACTTTCCTGAACATAATAAGCACCTGCATGAAACAAAGGGTCGGCAATAAAGGATGGTCGATTTTGCAGAATTCGTCCTTCACTACACCAAGGAATTAGAGTTTCATTTTCAAAAATTCCTGTGGTTTTAAATGGATTCAGGCGTACACTTGTAAGTGCGGCCTCTGACATTGCTATAAAAAAAGATTCGCTTGCCTTTGGATAAAGCAAACGAATCTGTTGAATAAAATCTGGATTTAGGTTTTGCAAGCCGCTAATTTATATCCAAATCTTACATTAAAAAAATGAGAATGAAATTAAGGTTTAGAACTGTTTTTCAATAAATTAAAAAACTAAAGAATTTTAGATAGAAAGCTTTCAAATTCAACTTTCATTTCTCTGTAAATTCTTTCGAATGTTTCAAATTCCTCTTTTAAATCAACTGGCTCCTGATAAATAACTCTATCGCTGGCAACCGGATTTGCTATAACATTTGAAACCAATTCCAATTCTTTTTGATTATAGTTATGCTTCATCACATCAATCAGTTCATTTTGACGAATAAATTGATTTTGAAAATGTTCTACTTGTGCTAAAACCTCTTTTTTATTGTTTTGCGTTACAACCTCTTCTAATCTTTTGCCAAATGTTCCCAATTCATCTTTGTAAAATGCCAAATCTTTTAACCATCCAGTATACAACTGATGTAAATCGTTTACGTGTTTTTTCTGTTCCATTGGTTTAATAAATAGTGTACACAAATGTTGATTTAATAATGGTGTTTTAAAATGAGTTTTATCAGTGTGAAACCTGATTTCTTGCAGTAAAATTTTTGTCTGTTTTCTCGAAATTGAGGTAATTGGACTTCAATTTGTATCTTAATTTTTTGTTTAATTACATGAGTATTTTGAAGTAAGGTACCAATTTGGCTATTTTCACGGCTGAATCTAATTCAAAATACATTAATAAAATTGTGAAATTGATAATAATATGAAGAAAATCAGCATTTTACTACTATTTTTTAGTCTTTGTTTCTCTTCATTTGCAAAAGATGAAGGTTACTTAATTACTGTAAACCTTAAAGGAAACGCAGGAAAAAAATTCTATTTGGGTTATTATTTTGGCGATAAACAATACCTGAGAGATTCTGCTTTTGCAGATAAAACCGGAAAAGTAGTTTTTAAAGGTCCGAAAGCACTTGAAGGCGGAATTTACATGATGGCTACTCATGATAAAAACTTGATGTTTGATTTTGTTGTTACCGAACAAATTTTCACATTAGAGACTGATACCTTTGATTTTGTATCTAATATGAAAGTGAAGGGCTCACCTGAAAACGAACTTTTCTTCACCTATACAAAATATACAACAAACAAAGGTCGTGAAGCCCAAAAAATTGATGGTTTAATGAAGGAGGCGAAAGATAAAAATGATACTGCGGCCATCAGAAAATACAATGATGAGTACAAAAAAATCACTTCAGATTTATACGATTACAGAAAAAGTATCATTACAAATAATCCTACAAGTTTATTAGCCAAAATATTCAAAATCATGACAGATGTTGAAGTTCCTCCTGCTCCTAAAAATGAAAAAGGAATAATCATTGACTCTGCATTTCAATACAACTACTACAGAGCTCATTATTTTGATAATTTCGATTTTGCTGATGAAAGAATTGTAAGAACTCCGGTTTTTCATTCAAAAATGGAAACTTACATGACCAAATTAACGCCACAAACTCCTGAGTGTATTATTGAGTCGGCTGATATGCTTTTAAAACAAGCAGAAAAAGGAAAAGAAAACTTCAAGTATGTTTTGTATTGGATTACCAATCATTATGAAACTTCTACTTTTATGGGAATGGATAAAGTTTTTGTTCATATGGTTGATGCTTATTATGCAAAAGGAAAAGCATTCTGGGTTGATGAAACTTTACTTTTTAAAATGAAAGATAGAGCTGATCAACTAAGAAACAACTTAATTGGCAACAAGGCTCCAAACCTTACTATGATTGATACTAACAATGTTTATCACAGTTTATATAATGTAAAAAGTAAATACACTTTACTTATTTTCTGGGATGCCAATTGTGGAAAATGTAAAGAAGAAATGCCGAAACTGGTTGATTTATATGAATCAATCAACAAAGGTAAAAAAGAAAAATTCTTTGATGTTTATGGCGTTAGTTTAACTCCTGATGCGAACGATTGGTTGAAATATCTTCGTGAAAAGAAATTAAAGTGGTTAAACATTTACGACCCTCAAAA
>JBMLOK010000034.1:0-1761 GCA_049243005.1 Bacteroidia bacterium
ACCGGTCTTTCATATCTTAACTTTTCCATGTTCAATTTTTTCTATTAAAGTTCTCCTAGAGTTGAGATTTGTTCAAATTCTTTTAAGTCAACAATCATATCAAATGAATAGCGCACAAACATTTTGCCTACATCATATTTTTCAAAAGGCTCCACTGTTTCTCCAAGTGCCATTCTGATTAATGCTTCAGGATGATTTTGTCCGCAACCTTTTGCCAGATAAACCCATGCCGGAAATCTGGGATTGATTTCAAGTAAGTAGTATTCATCTTCTGCTGTTTTAATGAATTCAAGCTCCATTCCACCTCTCCATTTTGATGATGAAATCACTCTTTTTGCTATGTCAACAAGTTTTTGATCATCGAGTGAAATGCCGGCCCAAGCTTTGCCTTTATCGGTAATGAAAAGTTTTCTCATAGGAACTGCACCAATGGCATTTCCATTTCCATCACCAATTGCAGTAACATTAACTTCACTACCAAAAACGTATTCTTGAATGATAATTGGTAAGCCCCATTTGGCAACCAGTTTATTAAAATAGGTTGCAACTTGTTCCTGGTTATAGGCGATGTAAGCATCATAAAAGCGGCCTTTAACAACCATTGGGTAAGTGAATTCCTGTTGAAGTGAATGTATTTCTGATGTATTAAACATCATCTTACTAAAAGGAACTTTTACATCATGTTTTTTACCAAATTCAAAAAGATTGGCTTTATGTCTTTCATCAAATTGTTCTTGTGTTGGCAAAAACATTTTGATGCCAAATTCTTGCAAAATTTCATTTTCAAGATTCATGAAATTGCTAAGTTCAGCATCAAAATTTGGAATGATGACAGCGATATTTTCTTGTTCGTGGATATATCTCAATCTTTCCATCAAAGCTTGAGTTCCGGCTGATGGAAAAGGAACCTGATAGGATTTATCTACCAGCTTATGCATGTATAATCCCGGCTCTAAAGCTTCATAGGAAAGACCAATGATTCTTACATCATAAATGGTACTCTCTTTTAATGCCCGAATAACAGGAATGCCTGGTCCCGGACTATCAATGTTATTGAGTCCGGAAACAGCAATGGTTATAGGTTTTTTATGAGTCATGAGAATAATTTTATTCCTCTGCTATTTGAGAACTTTGAAGTAAAGTACTAAAATCATAGAAGTCTTTTTCGAAAGTTGACTCATCAATAAAATACCTATCAAGAACAAAAGCTCTTATTTCATCTTTGCTTTTTTCTTCTTTTAATAAATTAATGATTTCAAAACCAATAGGATTGGTAGAAAAGGAATCGCCGGTAGTAGGATTAAAAATAAATCCTGATTCACTTATAGCTATGTTTTTTTTGATTCTCATCCGATTGAACATTCCGATTAAAGCCCATTCTCTAATCTTATGAATCAAAAGTGTGGATTTTTTATAAAAACATTGTTATAGTTTTTTTACTGAATGTTATAAAATTAAGAAGAATTGAATTTTCGATTACCCGCTTCTTTACTTAAAAACAAAATACTGAGACTTTATTGCTGATTATTATTCGTTTAAATCAAGCTAAACCACGAATAATACTTAGTTTTTGTTACGATTGGAAGTTCTTAAATCCTGAAAGGATGGCATTATTCTAGAAAATAAAATATGAAGAAACACAACCCCCTAGCTCAACAATGCGGACCTTTGGTCCGCATTGTTGAGCTAGGGGGAATTTGGTTTATAGCATTTTTCTATAAACATGTGACCACCTTCAGGGTCATTAATTTCATTGAATAG
>JBMLOK010000035.1:0-1868 GCA_049243005.1 Bacteroidia bacterium
ATAGAAACACGAGGTTTGTCTTTTCTATCTTGGCGAGCCATTCCATAATAAGGAATAACTGCTGTGATATAATGAGCTGAAGCACGTTTTGCGGCATCAATCATTAACAAAAGTTCCATCAAATTATCTGAATTAGAAAAAGTTGATTGTACCAAAAATACATCACAACCTCTCACCGACTCATTAAAATTTGGCTGAAACTCACCATCAGCAAATCTACTGATGGTACAATCGCCTAGTTCTACTCCATAAGATTCTGCAATCTTTTCAGATAGATAACGGGAATTTGTTCCCGTAAAAATTTTGACTTGGTTACGTACCACCATTATATTAAAAATTATGCAAGTCTACCCTGAAGAAGACTTGCATGAGTTATTTGTTGACCGACCAGGTCTCGAACCTGGACTCTTCTGAACCAAAATCAGACGTGTTGCCAATTACACCATCGGTCAATTCGGGGAGTGCAAAAGTAGAAATTTTTAGAAAATAGTAAAGCCCTTTTTAAAAAAAATTTCATTTTTCTTGAAAAAACTGTCTTTTATGCCGCAATATTAAGGGTTTACGATGTGAATATGTGAAGAGTTCAAACGAATTCTGCCGAAATATTGTCAGATTTTCGCTAAATGACAGATGTATTTTGTGTAGCATTGATATTTCCAAGGAGCTCTTATCGCTTCCGGACCTATGCTATGCAATATGCTAAAGCTCTATTGGAAATGAACAAAATGGTCTGGATTTATAGTCCGGACTGGATTTTAGTTAATGACTTTCTTCTCAGAAACTTTCCTCACAAAGCAGGATTTTTCAGATGTTTTCCAGCTGAAGGCAATGAAAATCAAGGAGAAAGCCTAGGAATTGCCAGTGGAAGTTTACATTGGTACAACTTAAGCAGGCGTTTAAAACAAACCGAAAAAATGCTGGAAACCAAAATTGATTTGGTTTTCTTTTGTCCGGTAGATGAATGGATATCACCTGCTTCCGGCAAAACTTTGATGGATAATCTGTTTCCATATAACTGGAGTGGATTATTTCTAAACACAGCCCACCTCTATTCTGAAAAAATAAAATTAAACGCAGATCCATCCAAAGGCGACCCTGATTATTTGTTTTTATCTGAAAATTGTGTGGGTGCAGCCATTTTAGACAGATTTAAAAGTCAGGAACTAAAAGGCCGTATTTATAAAAAAGTACTGGTGATGCCAGATATTACTGACTGGACAATCAACCGTGAAGGCAGTAAACTAGCAGGACAGATTAAAGCAATGGCAGGAAATAGAATAGTTATTGGTACTATTTTATTGGAAAATGAAGAAGCATCAGGATTTTTTGAAATGGCAGCCAATGCTTCAAGTGAAAAGTACTTTTTTGTATGCGCCGGAGAAATGGAAGCAGCAGCAAGAAATAAAGTAAGCCGCAGTGCCCTACAAAAATTAATTATCGAAAAGCACGAGAACAACTTCATCAGTCCAATGAAACTAGATGATAGTCAGCACCTGAATAGCATCATTCAAAGTTTTGACATTTGTTATTTAAACGAATCCAGAAATTTTCTTCCACCGAATTTACTCACCAAAGCTGCCTATTTTCACAAACCGGTAATCGGACATAAAAACCAATTGGAGGGAAAATTGGTGGAAATTTTCAAAACCGGTTTAGCTGTTGGTCCTTATTTACAGGATAATTTAAACGCCCTTGAGGTTTTAAGCAAACAAATTCCCCAGAACATAAGTGGAATGGAAAACTATGCCAAGCTCCAAGACATTGATAACCTAAAAGAATCATTGGAGCAATTGATGTGGTTTTAGTGAATTGTTAAAAAATTGGGGGGAATTATGGTTTTTTATTTTTTTCGTTATTTTCGAAAACTA
>JBMLOK010000036.1:0-9840 GCA_049243005.1 Bacteroidia bacterium
AGCAATTGGAGGATTTTGGAATTAACTGTGAAATTATTGATGCACAGACTTTGTTACCATTCGATATTCATCACCAAATAGTTGAATCAATTAAAAAGACAAATAAGCTTTTGGTAATTGACGAAGATGTTCCGGGTGGAGCAAGTGCATATATTCTTCAGCAAATTTTGGAAGAACAAAATGCTTGGAGTTATTTAGATACTAAACCACTTACTTTAACTGCAAAAGCTCACAGACCAGCTTATGGCACAGATGGTGATTATTTTAGCAAACCATCGGTGGAAGATGTTTTTGAAAAGGTTTTAGCAATGATGAACGATTATAATCCTAATCAGTTTCCATCGTTTTTGTAATCAAATAGAATAGGGCCTGCTGAAAAAGACAGAAACAGGTCAGATTTTAGACGCTGCCAAATTAGATGTATATATAATACTTCAATTTGGCAGCAACGACAAAGATGGCCTTGTTTCTGTCTTTATTTAATTTGAAAACTAATTTTATTAGATGCAAGGATTTTTAAGCAATTGTTTTTAAAGCCTTGCAATTAAATTTTTAAAACTCATTATAATTGATTGATAATAAGTTCAAATAAAGATTTTCAGCAGGCCATAAAAAAAAACGGCTGCTCCTAAATGGAACAGCCGTTTTTTTTTATGGGTTTAAGTCTGATTAATCTTTATTCTTACTATTCTTTTTAGATAAATTTTCTCTCATATCTTTTAGTGCTTTTAAGTCTTTCAACTCACATTTACACTTATCAGGAGCTGAAGTAACAAAGTACATCAATTCGCTATTAGCGGCACTTACAAATAATTTATTGCATGATTTTTCATCCTTTGCATAATAAAAATACATGATGCTATTGTCCTGATTTTTTATTGCTGTTTGAATTTCCTCTGGTTCAACTTCTGCTTCAACTTCACCACCATAAACATCCATTGGTTCTTCTTTACCTTTCAGTTGAATTTGTTTGTTTTCAATTAAAAGTTTTTTGTCGAACAAATTACTTTTATCAGAAGGATAATCTGCCATCATGGCTCCTTCACTTAAATCTCTGTCTTTTTCAACTTGAACAGCATAGTTAAAATAGTTATTTAAAAGCTGAACACCACGAATCATCTCTGTTTCCCAATCTTGTGTATCAATTTTGTTATTACAAAAAGCGTAAGCTAATAAATTTTCTTTGGTAGCTCTTTTCGAAAATTTATTTAAAATAGCTAAACCATTTAAATCATCTTCTGAACTACCCAATTTAGATTTGTTTTTTGAGCCTTTAGCTTTACTGAAAATTAGAAAAGTATAATTTCCTTTTCTATACTTAGCCATTTCATCATCGCCAGCAAAATCAAAAGCAGTAAAACTCCAATACTTCTCCATTGCAGCAGCTACGGAAGCATTGTAAGCACTGTCGTTAAACATAACAACAATTAGTTTCGAATCTTTAAACTTTTCAAGATCTTCTTTCTTTTTAAAAGTTCCGAATTGAGCGTAGGAATTAAGGAAAAAGAGCGTAAATAAAACAGATGCTAGTATTTTTTTCATAATCAAAATTGTCTAAACGAATTTAAGCTTACAATCATACCAAAAAAAACAAAAAAAGCAGCTTAAAAGCTGCTTTAATATTAAGACCTCTAAAAAAACTTATTCTGCCGTTGCCATCATTGCGTTATCTAAGCCATACATAGCACCATAATGGTTAAGCGATTGGCGAAGTTGGCGACGAGCAACAAATATTCTTGTTTTAACTGTTCCAATTGGAATATTTAGAATTTCTGCAATTTCATGGTATTTAAAACCTTTAAAATTCATTGTAAAAGGTTTCTTCAAACTCATTGGTAATTCATCAATGGCTCTTTCAATATCATTCATCATGAATTTACTTTCGCCTTCGTTTTTTACACTAAGAGTTACACTATCCAAGTAGAAGTCATTATCAGTTTGATCAATAAAAGTATTTCTCTTCACCATTCTTCTATAGTTGTTGATGAAGGTATTTTTCATGATGGTATATAACCATCCTTTCAAATTTGTACCATCCTCAAACTTGTCTTGGTAAGTGAATGCTTTTAGCATTGTCTCTTGAACCAGATCATTAGTGTCTTCCACATTTCTGGTAAGCTGATAAGCATAATGTCTCAATGGACGAGCTTCTCTTTCAACTAATCTTTTGAATTCAATGGAGGTCATATTGTTTAATCTTTTATTAGAATTGTTAAACAAACCTACGGGAGTTAATTGGACTATGCAAGTTATTTTGTTTAATATTTTCAAATAAGACTTAAACAAAACATAAAAGATAGATTTTCAGCACCTTAAAATATCATTCAATTCCTAAATCGTAAATTTTGACCAAAATTTAGCAATTTATCATCAAAATAAGCTTACAATTTCCTTACAATAATTAACTAAAGTTCAAATTACTTAAACAAAACACCCTGTTTCATGTTGAACTCTATATACAAATTAAATAAGCAAACATTTCAGAAGCTTTTCTTATTTATATATCACTAAATTGCAAACCAGATGGAAATAAGTATATCAAGAAAATCGCATTTCAACGCAGCACACAGGTTAAATATACCTGAGTGGACGGCAGAGCAAAACAAATCATTCTTTGGCAATTGTAACAATGTAAATTACCATGGCCATAATTACGATTTAATTGTAACTGTTACCGGCGAAATCGACCCAATTTCAGGATATATGATGGACATGAAGGTTTTAAGCGATTTAATTAAAACTCAGATTGAAGACAGATTTGATCATAAAAATTTGAATCTGGATACTGAGGAATTTAAAAATCTAAATCCAACTGCCGAAAACATTGCAGTTGTAATTTGGAATCTTCTAAGAAAACATATACCAGAAAATAACCATCTTAAAATAACTCTTTATGAAACAGAAAGAAACTTTGTTGAATACAACGGAAAATAAAAACTCAGACATGGAAGACCAACATGAGGATCACCACTTATTTTCAATGGAAACTCCTTTAAGGGCTGATGCCTTTGAATTAGATGATGAATTGAAAATTGAATTAATTCAAAAACATTTTAAAGAAATTATGCTCATTTTAGGTCTTGACTTAAATGACGATAGTTTAAAAGGTACTCCAAATAGAGTAGCTAAAATGTATGTAAAAGAAATGTTTAAAGGTTTAGATCCTAAAAACATTCCGGAAGCAAAATTATTTGAAAATAAATTCAAGTATAAAAATATACTTCTCGAGAAAAACATCTCTTTTCATAGTGTATGCGAGCATCATTTTGTTCCAATTATCGGGAAAGCACATGTAGCTTATATCCCTAATGGCTCTGTAGTAGGATTAAGTAAATTGAACAGAATTGTTAGGTATTTTGCTCAACGTCCTCAAGTGCAAGAGAGAATGACAATTCAAATTGCAAATATGTTAAAAGACGTATTACACACTCAGGATGTCGCTGTTATTATTGAAGCAGATCATATGTGTGTTGCGATGAGAGGTGTTCAGGACATTACGAGTAGTACAGTTACTGCTGAATATGGAGGAAAATTCCAGGATGCAAAAACACGCGAAGAATTAATGAGAATGATAACTTTGGATAACAAATAATCAAGGTTTGTAAAATAGAAAAGCTCATGGTAAATAAATTCCATGAGCTTTTTTTATGTTTAAAAAATAGAATGAAAACTAATAATTAACCGCAATTTTCTTACCTGCTACAATTGCAGTTTCTACGCTTGGAACTCCAAAAGAATATGGTAGATACGCCAATGAAGGTATTTCTTTAGTGATATAAACATTTCCCTTTTTACCTTTTGAAATGCTTCCATGAGTTTCACTTAAACCCAATGCATAAGCTCCATTAATTGTGGCAGCATTAATTGCTTCCTCTGGAGTTAGTTTCATTTGAGTACAAGCCAAACTTACTACAAAACCCATCCTTCCATTTGGAGAACTGCCCGGGTTATAATCAGTCGCCAAACAAACCGGTAATCCTGCATCAATCATTTTTCTAGCAGGAGCATATGGCAATCCTAAAAAGAAAGAACAATTAGGTAAAGCAACAGGCATTGTCATACTGGCTTTTAAACAATCAATTTCTTCCTGACCCATGTATTCTAAATGGTCAACACTTAAAGCATTGTTTTTTACAGCAACTTGCACTCCACCAGTTATTCCTAGTTCATTTCCATGAATCTTGGCTCTTAAATTATATTTAGATGCTGCTTGTAAGATTCTATCTGTTTCTTCACAAGTAAAAAATCCCTGGTCACAAAAAACATCACAAAAATCAGCCAAACCCTCATCAGCAACTTTTGGTAACATTTCATCAATTACCAGTTTAATATAATCTTCCCTTCTTTCTTTAAAATCCATTGGAATTGCATGCGCACCTAAAAATGTTGCTTTTATTTCAATCGGAGAAATATCCTTAAGTCTGCGAATAACCCTCAACATTTTTAATTCATCTTCAAGTGTCAATCCATAACCACTTTTAATTTCAATTGCACCGGTTCCATATTTCATCACCTCCTGCAAACGACCAAAAGCACCTTCAAGCAGTTCATTTTCACTCATTGCTCTTAATTTTGCTGCAGAGTTCAAAATACCACCACCGGCTGCGGCAATTTCTTCATACGACTTCCCTTTAATGCGCATCACAAATTCTTCTTCCCTACTTTGAGCAAAAACTAAATGTGTATGAGAATCTATATAAGAAGGTAGAACATATTTTCCAGTGGCGTCTTTAATATCAATTCCAGGTGTTTTTGTGAATCGTTCATCAAACATATTAAAGTCGGTCATGCTGCCATAATCATTGATAAGCCCGTCTTTAATCCATAACCAAGCATTTTCAATAAAAGGAAGATCGGCCATTTCTGAACCTTTTCTAACTTGTCTTCCGCTTTCATCAATACCATAAAGGCCTTTGATGTTTTTGATTAAAATATGTCCCATAAAGTCAACAAATTAAATCATTTTTTTACTCCTATAAAATGACTCTTATTGGTTAAATAAAAATTTGAAATGTTAAGATTCAGACTTATTGTAATTTATTCTTTAAAAAAATCAGACAAACCAATACATTTAACCCATGAATAAAAAGTTTTTATTACTCAGCTCTGTCTTTGTTTTTTTTAGTTTGATTGGATTTTCTCAAGCAACTCAATCATTAAATAAAGCAGAAATTGAGCAACAATTTAACAAATTACGTAAAGGCGCATCTGTATTGTATTTAGCGGCCCATCCTGATGATGAAAACACCCGTTTAATTTCATATTTAGCTAATGATTTATGTTTAAGAACAGGCTATTTATCTCTTACAAGAGGTGATGGAGGTCAGAATTTAATTGGCCCTGAACAAGGTACCGAATTAGGTGTCATTAGAACCAGGGAATTAATGGCAGCAAGAATGAAAGATGGTGGCGAACAATTTTTTACCCGTGCTTATGATTTTGGTTACAGTAAATCACCAACAGAAACTTTTGCCAAATGGAACAAAGAGGAAATACTTTATGATGTAGTGTATGTTATTAGAAAATTCCAACCCGATATTATAATCACTCGCTTTGCTACAGACGGTAGTGGTGGTCACGGGCATCATACAGCTTCTGCATTACTTGCTGAAGAAGCTTTTATTGCAGCTGCAGATCCAACAAAATTTCCGGAGCAATTAACAACAGTAAAAATCTGGAAAACCAATCGACTCTTTCATAATTCAACGGCACGTTTCTTTAATCCGAATGCAGATTTGAGCCATTTAATTAAACTTGATGTTGGTACTTTTAATAAAAATCTTGGTAAAAGTTATGGTGAAATTGCCGCTGAAAGCAGAAGCATGCATAAAAGTCAAGGATTTGGTTCTGCCATGCAAAGAGGAGAACAATTTGAATATTTTAAACCTATTTTGGGTGATACTCAAAACCTAAATAATAATATTTTTAATGGTTTAGAATTAAGTAATAAACAATTTGATCCATCGGGAAAATACAATTCGATTGTAGATAAAATATATACTGCATGGCAAAAAAACGACCTAAAAGAACTGAATTTACAAATTGATCTGGCAAAAAAGCATTTGGTTCAATTAGGCAAATCAGCCAATTTTAATCATTTTAAACTGCTTGAAAATCTTCAAATATCTGTAAATGGCATTTTTCTGGAATCAACAATTGAGAAAACTCCAATTCTTGCAAAAGGTGATTCATTAAACATTAAAACATTTTTTATTAGTAGATTAAATCCTAATGTGGAATTAAAATCTATCAATCTAGAACAAATAGGTGCAATCGATAATTGTTATGAAAGAATCAATAAAAAGGAATTCAATTCTACTAAAATAAATACGAATATTCCTTTTACACATCCAATAAAAACAATCCTTTGTCAGGGAAGTAATGGCAATTTATACTGGTTAAAAAATCTACCTCAAAACTCTTTATTTAATCAAGATAAGATTAAACAAATTGGATTTGATTATGGACAGGATTTTGAATTAAAAGTGAGTTACAGTTTTTTAATAGATGGACAAGAAGTAACCATTACTAGAGATGTTTTTTACAAACAAGTTGACCCCGAGAAAGGAGAATTACATAGAAATTTTGTTGCAACAAATCCTATTCAATTAGAATTATTAAATGATGTAATCATAAGCACAAATGGCTCTTCAACAAAATGTCAGGTGAAATTAAAATCAACTACACAAACTACATCTAGTTATGAGGTTTCTATTGAAATTCCTGAAAATTGGAAATGTTCAAATCCAATTCAAAAAATAGAACTAGCATCAGAAGAAGAAAAAATCTTACAATTTGAACTAATGCCCTCTCCTAATGCAAAAACAGGTACATTAAAAGTCATTGCGAAAAATAAAAATGGTGTTTATCAAACCGGAATTAAAGAAATAAAATACAATCATATTCCAACCCAGGTTTTGTTTCCTGAGGCAAAAGCTCAATTGGTTTACTTAGATTTAAAAAGAAACAAAAAGAAAATTGCTTATATCCCCGGAGCCGGAGATGAAGTTAGCAATTGCTTAAAACTTATTAATTATGAGGTAACAGAGTTAAACAATGAAAAATTAGCTAAGGAAGATTTATCTCAATATGAAACTATAATTTTTGGAGTACGTGCTTTTAATACCAATGAAAATTTAAGTAAAATGAAGTCAAAATTCCTTGATTACATGAAAAATGGAGGAACTATTTTGGTACAATACAATACCAATTCATGGGCTGGTCCACTACAAAGTGATATTGGTCCTTACAAATTTAAAATCACAAGAGAACGTGTAACTGATGAAAATGCCACAGTAAATTTTGTAATAAAAGACCATCTAGTACTAAATACACCAAATAAAATTAGCACAAATGATTTTGAAAATTGGATACAAGAAAGAGGTATTTATTATGCTGGTGATTTAGATTCTAATTATCAATCCATATTAAGTATGTCAGACCCTAGTGAAAAGCCAAATTCAGGTTCACTTATCATTGCTAATTATGGTAAAGGTCATTTTATATATACAGGTTTGGCATTTTTCAGACAATTACCAGCTGGTGTTCCTGGAGCTTATCGTCTTTTCGTAAATTTAATTGAGTTGAAATAAAACAAAAAAGAGGCTAATCCTGTGGATTAGCCTCTTTAAATATAATAAAACAATTAGAATTTACGCGTTTGATTTAGCATGATCTGCTAAAAACTGAGCTAAACCGCTATCAGTTAAAGGGTGTTTTAATAAAGCTAAAATAGAAGAAAGAGGACTTGTAATTACATGAGCACCAACCTGAGCAGATCTAATGATATGAACAGGATTACGAATTGAAGCAGCTAAAATTTGAGTTTGGTAACCTTGAACAGCAAAAATCTGAGAAATTTCAGCAATTAATTGAATACCATCATATGATATATCATCTAATCTACCAATGAACGGAGAAATATAAGTTGCACCTGCCTTAGCTGCAAGAATTGCTTGTCCGGAGCTGAAAACCAAAGTACAATTAGTTCTGATTCCTTTAGAAGTAAGGTATTTAATTGCTTTGATACCATCTTTAATCATTGGAATTTTAACCACGATGTTTTCATGAAGCGCAGCTAATTTCTCTCCTTCAGAAATCATCCCTTCATAATCGGTTGAGATTACTTCAGCACTTACATCACCATCAACAATATTACAAATATCGATATAGTGCTGTAAAACAGCCGCTTCACCTTTAATACCTTCTTTGGCCATTAAAGATGGGTTGGTTGTAACACCATCTAAAATACCTAAATCATTTGCCTCTTTAATTTGGGCCAAATTTGCTGTATCAACAAAAAACTTCATAGTTTGTATAGAATATATAAATTGTGCCAAAGATAAGCTTTCAAAATTCACTATGCCAACAATTGATGAACTTTATTGGGACAGTCGGTATAAACAAAACAAAACCGGCTGGGATATTGGATATCCCTCAGAACCAATTAAATGTTATATAGACCAACTCACAAACAAAAATGTTAAAATTTTAATCCCCGGATGCGGAAATGCATATGAAGCAGAATACCTGATTCAACAAGGATTTAAAAACATCCATTTGGTTGATATTTCTGATACTTTGGTAGATAAATTAAAGTCAAATTTTAAAAACGAGATAGAATCCGGACAAATTAAGATATCGAAAAGTGATTTTTTTGAAATTGAAGAAACTTATGATTTAATTTTCGAACAAACCTTTTTTTGTGCATTAGAAACGAAACTTAGGGATAAATATGCCCATCACATGAATAAACTTCTGAATAAAAATGGAACACTTTCTGGTTTATTATTCAATTATGTTTTTGAGGAAGATGGTCCACCATTTGGCGGCAATATTAATGAGTATAAAAAAATCTTTGCTCCGTATTTTCATATTAAAACTATTGAAAATTGCTACAATTCCATCAAACCAAGAGCAGGAAAAGAATTATTTTTTATTCTAAATAAACCATGAAAACAAAAAATCCCGATTGAATAAATCGGGATTTAGTTGGGGAGTGCTAATACCATAAAGGCATTTATTGTTTCGAACTATTGTTAATTTTCTGATTTTACTTTTTTGTATCCTAAAGAAACAGCAGCTAATCCCAAAATTAAGATTCCACCATCTAAAGGCACATCATTAGGGTCATCACCATTATCTGGAACTGCATCCATATTTCTAGGTGCTTTTACTCCAGGATTAGACCCAAATGGATTTGGAACTGTTGGTGTATTAGAATTTGGAGTTTGATTTAAATTCGGAGATTGTTGCCATCCCCTATTTTCAACTCCTATAAACATGCCTTCAGAATTATTAATTTGTTTCTCATTTTCAGAGAAGTTATAGTATTTATTGTATTTAGGATCGTATTCTTCACCAAATATTTCGAAGTTATTATTTTCTCTACTTTTAGAACCTTTAGCTGCAGAATAATCAAACCTTCCGGAATTATCCGTTTGTTGAAAACTACTACCAAATCTTTCTACATTGAAATCATTAACCTGTTTAACCTCTTCATAATACTCCTCTTCCTCCTCCTCAATAGGAGCCCCTTCTGTTTGAGCTTTTGAAATGTATGCTGTTGATATTAAAATGATTAATATCAAAGCTATCTTATTTTTTGTTACTTTTTCTAATGTCATCGAGTATATATTCTAAGGTTAAAAGAATCTTAAATTATGCTTTTTCGAATATGCACTTTTTTAATAAAATAAAAATTATCCGAAAATAAATTTTCGGATAATTTTTAACTCAACTACTTTCTAAACTTTCTAAATCCATAAGCTGCAGCAGCTAAACCTAAAATACTGATACCACCATCTAAGGGCACATCATTCGGGTCATCACCATTATCTG
>JBMLOK010000037.1:0-7109 GCA_049243005.1 Bacteroidia bacterium
GGTGGAATCCAACAAAACAACATAGAATCTTTTTTAGGTCCATTCAATGCTCTCGTTGATGGTGTATACATTGGAATTAAATCTGCGCCCAATGTTGTTAAATCAGGAGGAGCATTCCAAGTTAAATTTGTTGTATCAGTTGAATCGGAGGCTACCGCTACAAAACACAATTGTTGTCCTGCATTGATGGTATAATTTAATAAAGGCTGTGTTACCGTTGATTGTGTATTTAAATCATATGTTCTTATCCAGGGTAATGAATTATTAAATATACTATTTCTAGTCATGATTAACATTTCTCTGCGAACCCCAGATATATTAACCCAAGTATTGGTAGAATCTTTCCTCCATTCTTTTATCATAATAGCTAATGGGGCTAAAAATGATCCCATTGGTCTAAATCTTAAATCACCGGTAGCATTGTTAAAAGAAATGCCAAATGGGTAGGTATTATTTTGACTTGGAACACCCAAATATGGAAATGGAACTTGTGCAGAATATGGAGCTGAATAAGTGGCATTAACATTTGGAGCACTTAAAACTGAAACCATTTCATAAGATATTGAATCCCCATCTGGATCAAAACCACCAATATTATAATAAACGTCTTTTCCTGCATAAACAGAAGCAAGTGGCTTATTAATAAAACTCGGACTAGTGTTTGAATATCTTTTATCAAAAACCAATTCTGTATAAAAATTTTGTGAAGAAGGATTATTAAAAGTTGTTATTGAAGAGGTCCTGCAACATTCTGAAAAACCAACAGCTAGAGTATTACAAGAAGCCGGAACAGAAGCCAGACTAATATTTCCCTGGAAAGAATAAATTTCGGCTGCAGGATTAAATGTGCCAGGTGTTTTAGTTCCGCAATTTGAACACACTGTAGCTCCTGCTTGAGAACATAATTGAATTACATCTACAACTCCTGCTCCAGGAACTATACTTAGGGCAGTTGTTCCCAAATTTGTATTGTTACATGTACTAGACCTTCCATATAATGTTACATTTACAGTACATGAACTATTCAATGGTCCAGCAGGACATCCACACAATCCAATTCCGGAACAATCTCTGTATAATTTTAGTTTTACATTGATTGTAGTTGCATTTACTCTAGTATAAGTCATTTCGCTACCCATATAATGGGATGCTTTTGATTGAAATGAAAATAAAGTAATAATCAAAATTAATAAGGTAAAATAATGCTTCATAGTCTTTTTTTTCAAATATATTTATTTGGTAGCGTATAAAATTTAATTCAAAAAATTTAACAATAATTTAGGTGAGTTTATTTAAACATGTATATACAGCTAAATCATGGTATTTACCATGATGATAAAAACGGTCTTTAAAATAGGCTTCTTGTTTAAAACCTAAATTCGTTAAAATCGCTATTGCACCTCTGTTTAAGGGAGAAACCTTTGCTTCAATGGCATGTAAATTCAACTGCTCAAATCCAAATTTTACAATTGCACTTACAGCTTCAATTGCCAGGTTTTTACCCCAATAATCAACCCACATCTCCCCTCCTATTTCAGCTCTTCGATTGCTAGCTTCAATCGACATCAAACCACAAGTACCTATGATTGAATTCGACTCTTTATGCAATCCGGCCCAAGCAATAGCTTGTTTATTTTGATAAGCATTTAAGGTTCGTTCAATTAAATCATTTGCAGATTTTTCCTCCTGCATATTTTCCCTTCCAATAAATTGATTGACTCTTGAATTTGCTCTCATTTTAAAAACCTCCTTTGCATCATCAAGTGATAAACTTCGAAGAATCAATCTTGAAGTTTGTAGAATAGGAAAATCAGAAAAATAAGATTGGTTTAAATTTTCCATTTATTTAAAAACATTTTTTAGGAAGTATTGACTAATTAATTAAATCTAAAATTAACATAAAATCCTGATTTATTCGCTATTAAATTGAAAATCAAATTGAATTACAATAAAAACTCAGGCCTAAATTCCTGATAAGCGGTTTCCAATAAAAAATGCAAGAACCCTTTGATACAATAATAATTACATTAAATTAATCACCAACTAAATTGCCTTTGTTATGGTTGATAGAATTATTGAAAAAAAGAAATTTAACACAAAAACTATTCTATACGTACTTGTTGGAATTAGCTTCTTATTACTATTGTTATATTTATTTAAAACAAATTTTTCAAAAGAAGTAAAAGCTGATATTAACAGAGTTCATATTGGAATTGTTAAATATGGGGAATTCAAGGAATACATTGCCATTGATGGAATTGTACTTCCTATAAAAACGATTTATCTCGATGCAATTGAAGGTGGAAGAGTTGCTGAAAAGTTTGTTCAGGATGGAGCCATTTTAAAAGAAGGTGAAGCTTTGTTAAAACTGGTGAATACCGATTTGCAATTAGATTTTTTACAAAGAGAAACTCAGGCTTTTGATTTGATAAACAACCTTCAAAATGCCCGAAATAATTTAGAAAATCTAAAAGTAAATCGTTTAAATCAATTGGCCGAAGTTGAATTTCAATTTCTTGAGGCTGAAAGATTATTTGAAACCAATAAAAAACTTTTTGAAGAAAACCTAATATCGAAACAAGAATATCTTCAATTTAAAAACAGTTATGACTATTCATCAAAAAGAAAAAAATTGATTGAAAAAGCAATTGTTCAGGATTCAATTACAGCCTATGAACAAATGAAACAAATGAGAGAATCTTATTCAAGGATGCAAAGTAATATTAAACTAATGCGTCAAAAAACAGAAGATTTAATCGTTCGGGCTCCTGCTGCCGGTCAATTATCATCATTTAAAGCAGAAATAGGTGAACTCAAAAACAAGGGTCAAAATTTAGGCCAGATTGATGTTTTAGACGGGTATAAAATCCGAGCTCAAATTGATGAACACTATATCAATAGAATTATAATTGGCCAAATAGCAGAATTTGAAATCAATCAAAAAATTTATCAACTAAAAATTAATGCCATCAACCCACAAGTTGTAAATGGAAAATTTGAAATCGATTTACTATTTAATGGAGAAATCCCCAAAGGCATTAAAAAAGGACAAAATATTCAAATCCGACTTAGCTTAGGTGAAAATGAAAAAGCACTATTGGTTGAAAAAGGAGGTTTTTATGAAAGTACTTCCGGACAATGGATTTATGTTTTAGAAAAAGATAAAAAATCAGCCACAAAAAAAGCGATTAAAATAGGAAGGCAAAATCCTGATTTTTATGAAATTAAAGAAGGCTTATCAGATGGAGAGGAAGTTATAATTTCATCTTATCAAACCTTAGGTGATTATGATAAAATAATTTTTAAATAAACCAATATGTTAATCGAAACACAATCATTAAGCAAAATTTACAGGACAGAAGAAATTGAAACCTGCTCTTTAGATGCCATTAATCTAACAATTGAAAATGGCGAATTTACAGCCATAATGGGGCCTTCGGGTTGTGGTAAATCAACTCTGCTAAATTTAATTGGGATGTTAGACAATCCTAGTTCAGGAAAATATTTTTTCGATGGAAAAGAAGTTTCTGCTTTAAATGAGAAACAAAGAGCCAATTTAAGAAAATCAAATATTGGGTTTGTGTTTCAAAGTTTCAATTTAATAGATGAATTAAGTGTTTTTGAAAATATTGAATTACCATTATTGTACTTAGGATTTAATGCTTCTGAAAGAAAAAAGAAAGTAGAAGATGTATTAGAAAGACTTGAAATTACTCATAGAAAAAAACATTTTCCGCAACAATTATCAGGTGGACAGCAGCAAAGAGTTGCAGTATGCAGAGCCATTGTTTCGAATCCCAAATTAATTCTTGCCGATGAACCTACAGGTAACCTGGATTCAAAAAATGGCGAAGAAGTGATGAAACTACTTAAGGACTTAAATCAGCAAGGTAGCAGCATTGTAATGGTAACACATTCCGAAGAACATGCAAAATATGCAAGCAGGTTAATTAAGATGTTAGATGGGAAAATTGTTTAATTAATAAGTATTTATCATGATTAAAAATTTACTCAAAACAGGCTTGCGAATTTTGTGGCACCATAGGGCACATAGTTTTATTAATATACTCGGATTATCGTTAGGATTGGCTTCTTGTATTCTTATCTACATGTTTGTTAAAAATGAAACCAGTTACGACAATCACCATAGTAAGAAAAATAGAATTTATAGAATTGTTTCCGAATTAAATCTAGGCGGAGAAGACACCAAAACAGGCCTAAGTTCATACATGTTATCACCGACTTTAAAAAAGGATTATCCTGAAGTTGAAGAAGCTGTTAGACTAATGCCAATTGGGAAACAAACTGTTTGGATTGATGAAAAACCATTTCAATTCACTGACAATTTTATGGCTGATACCGGATTCTTTTTCCTGTTTGATTATGAGTTCATTGAAGGTGATCCGAAAACATGTTTAATGGAACCCAGAAGTGTTGTGATTAATAGTGAAGTTGCACAAAAAATATTTGGTCAAGAATCAGGGAATATTGGAAAGACAATCAAGTATTCAAGACAATCCTATACCGTAAAAGCTGTTGTAAAGGATATAAAAAACAATTCACATTTATATTTTAACACACTTACCTCTTTAAATTCAATTCAAGAAGGTTTAAAAATGCAGCTCGAAAACGATTGGTTTTACATGGCTCAGTATAATTATGTTTTATTTAAAAACGAAAATGATGCCAAAGGATTTGAAACCAAACTAAAACAAATCAATGAAAAATATATAAATCCATGGTTAAAAACAGTAAATAGTGAAGGTAAACTAACCTATTATCTACAAGCACTTCCTGATTTACATTTTAATATTGAATTTCCAAGTGGACATACAAAAACGGGCAACAAATCTTATATCTATATCTTTTCGATTTTAGCCTTTTTTATATTAGGAATTGCTTGTATTAATTACATCAACTTAGCCACAGCAAGTTCTTCAAAAAGAGCAAAAGAAATTGGCATTAGAAAAACCTCAGGAGCTAACTCCGTAGAGCTTTTTTACCAATTTATAATTGAATCAATTATGACAGTTTTATTTGCAATGTTTGTTGCTTTTATCTGGGTTTATTTATTGATTCCTGTCTTCAATCAAATTACAGATAAATCTTTAGGATTAAGCACTGAAATTTCATTTTGGTTACAAGTTCCAATATTAGTTATAGCAATTGGAATTATTGCAGGAGCTTATCCGGCGTTCTATTTATCAAGACTTGAACCTGCATTGGTTTTAAAAAGCAATAAACTACCCGGAGGATTCAACAATTGGTTTAAGAAAAGCCTTGTTTTATTGCAATTCATCATTGCATTGGTATTTATGATTTGCACAAGTGGGATTTATAGTCAAATGAGCTTTTTAAAAAATGCTGATTTAGGATTTAAAAAGGATCAGGTTTTAGCCATTAGTTTGCCTGTAATTGATTCTTCTTTTGCTAGTAAATTTGAGGTTGTAAAACAAGAATTAAGTTCAAAACCATTTATTAAAGAAATTGCATTAAGCAACAATATACCAGGGAATCCTGTAGGAATGTTATTACATCTAGTAGAACAACCGGGAGAAAAAAATATTGAAAAGGGAATCGATTATATGATTGTAAGTCATGAGTATCTTAATCTTTTAAAAATTCCAATTATAAATGGTAGAAACTTTTCTAAACAATACATCACAGATGATACAGCTGCTTTTATTGTAAATGAAAAGGCAATTAAAACATATGGATGGAAAAATCCATTTCAAACTGTATTGGAAAATGGTTTTGGACACAAGGGGAAAATCATTGGAGTAGTAAAAGACTTCCATTACAAGTCACTTCATGAAGAAATACAACCACTTGTAATTATGCTTGGAGGTAAAATGCAAGGAAGTTTATTAGTAAGTATTGAAGCTGGTAAGGAAAGTGAAAGTATTAAACATGTTGAAGAAATATTTGGAAAGTACAGCAAAAAATATCCTCTTGAGTACTTTTTTCTGGATGATAATTTCAACAAACTTTATAAAAATGAAGATAGACTTATGAAGTTATTCAGCATCTTTTCTATAATCAGTTTAATTCTATCTTGTTTGGGATTATATGCTTTAATTACATATAGTTTAGAGCAAAAAATTAAAGAAATTGGAATAAGAAAAGTAATGGGTGCTGGAATTTTAGATATTATAATAAGTATCAATAAAGAATACTTCATTTTGTATTTAATAGCTTGTTGTATAGCTATTCCAGGCTCGTATTTATTATTGGCTAATTGGCTTCAAAACTTTGCAAGTAGAATTAACATCGACCTATTAATATTTGCATTACCGGTTTTAGCAGGATTTATTTTAGCAGGTTCTACTTTAATTATCAAAACCTATTTAAAGGCAAATGAAAATCCTGTAAATAGTTTAAGATACGAATAGAAATAAATTTTTAAAAATTCAATATATGGCTGTTCAGAAATGGACAGCCATTTTTTTTCCATTTATCAATACGATTCCGTCAATAAAAAATTTATTACTACCATATAATTGAAAATTGAATAAAAAAGCAGAACTAAGCTGATAAATCACTAAATCTGTTAAAAATTTGCAATAAAGACCCAAAGCTATTAAATTGGTTTTTTATTGATTTTAAAGCAGATAAGTTAAAAAATTATAAAATGAAATTAAAGATTTTAATACTACTAAATCTCTTTTCTGTATTTGTGTTTTCGCAGGAAAAGACCGAACAGCAATTGACAAATGAGATTTTGAAACTCAAACGAACCATTCAAATTCAAAAGGAAGAAATTAATGCCCTTAGCAAACGAAATGCTGAAATAGAAATTAAGTTAAATGAAATTTCAAATAATATTGATCAGAAATTGATTAGGAATTTGGAATTACAAGCTCAAAATGAAAGAGCAATAAATATAACTTTAGATGAATTCTCTCAAAAGTTTAAAGAACAAAATCAAACAGTTGAAGGAGTAAAAAGCACATTAGATAAGCAACTTTTCTACCAAATATTATACTATTCTATTGGGGTAATCCTGTTTTTAGCTATTCTATTTATTGCAACTAAAATTGGTATAAAAAGAGCTTTAAAAAAGCAAGAGCAAAATTGGAACAGTTTTAACGAACACATTTTAAGACAAT
>JBMLOK010000038.1:0-8913 GCA_049243005.1 Bacteroidia bacterium
AATATTGCTTCTGATGTTGATGGCAAATACAGAGGTCGTGATAATTTAATTCATGAAGCAAAAGGTTTTGACTACTATTCTGTTTTTTCTTTATGGGATACTTTCAGAGCAGCACATCCTTTGTATAACCTGGTTCAAAGAAAAAGAAGCAACGATTTTATCCAAACATTTATTCGTCCGTATAAAGAAGGTGGACGCTTACCAGTTTGGGAACTATGGAGCAATGAAACTGATTGTATGATTGGCTATCATAGCGTTTCTGTTATTGCAGATGCATGGGCAAAAGGTATCAGAAACTTCAACAAAAAAGATGCTATTGAGGCGATGTTACATAGTGCCAACAGAGATGAACTTGGTTTAAAATCATACAAAAAAAATGGTTTTATTTCTATTGAAGATGATGCTGAATCGGTTTCAAAAACATTGGAATATGCTTATGACGATTGGTGCATTTCAACCTTTTTAGAAGGAGAAAAAAAGGAAGTTTTCGAAAGAAGAGCTCAATCATGGAAAAACATATTTGATCCAAAAAGTGGATTTATGCGTCCACGTTCAAACGGCGGTTTCCTTGAACCTTTTGAACCAAGAGAAGTAAACAATCATTTTACTGAAGCAAATTCATGGCAGTATTCATTTTTCGTACCTCATGATATCAATGGTTTAATGCAGGCTCATGGTGGCGTGAAAAATTTCGAGAAAAAACTAGATGCCTTATTTAACGAAAACAGCAAAACTACAGGACGTGAACAAGCTGACATTACAGGATTAATTGGTCAGTATGCACATGGCAATGAACCAAGTCACCATATGGCATGGTTGTATAATTTTACCGGAAATACCAATAAAACTCAGGCAATGATTAGAAGAATTCTTGAGTCGCAATACCAAAATGCGCCTGATGGTTTAGCTGGAAATGAAGATTGTGGTCAGATGAGTGCTTGGTTTGTTATGAGTTCCATGGGTTTATACAGTGTTTGTCCTGGTACTACTTCTTATGAAACTGCAGCTCCTTATTTTGATAAAATCGTTGTACAAACCGGTTTATCAAAAAGCTTTAGTATACTAGCAAATGATGCATCTACAAATCCATTTGTAGTATATAGAAGTATCAACGGGAATACCAATCCCGGTTTTAAACTTGAACATGAACAATTGATGGAAAACCAAATTATATCATACAAATTGTCGAAAAGTGAATTAAGTTTTCCTATTAAAGAGAATAAATTACCAGAACTAAAAGGCCTCTTCCCTGCCCCACTTATTCAAACAAAAAAACAAGCTTTTAAAGATAGCATGTTGGTTAGTTTAGAATCATTGGAATCACCAAGTTTATTGTATTATTCATTAAATGGCTCCGATAAATTAATACAGTACAAAGCTCCATTTTACATTTATAAAACCACAGATATCAAATGTTTGGCTACGGATTTATCAGGAAATAGAAAAAATGAAAGTAATGCTCATTTTCATTTGATACCTCACAATTGGAGCATTATGTTAAAATCGAAAATCACCAAGCCTTATACAGGTGGTGGAGATGATGCTTTGATTGATGGAATAAGAGGCGATGAAAACTGGAGAAAAGGTTTGTGGCAAGGGTATTGGGGACAAGATTTTGAGGCTATTATAGATTTACAAAAAATGAAAAAAGTAAAAACAGTTAAAGCTTCATTTTTACAGGATAGTAAATCATGGATATTGTTTCCAAAAAACATGGAAGTAAGTTATTCTGTTGATGGTGAAAATTATATGCCATTTAACACCGCAGATTTTGATGTAAAACCGGAAAATGAAACTGTTAGTTTATTAACTTTAAGAACCCATCAGGCCAAAGGAGTTGATGCAATGTTTATCAAAGTAAAAGCCAAACATTATGGAAAGCTTCCTGAAAATCATTTGGGCGCAGGATATCCGGCTTATATTTTTATAGATGAAATTGATATCTTGGAGGATATTGAAGTAGCTCGTTAAAACTTTAATTTTAACAACAAAACTTATTTAGTTTTTCCTACCAATAATCAAATCATTGCTTTGTTGAAGGTTCTTTAAAACATGGGTTTGAACCTGATTTTTATTCAGATTAGCTAACATGTTTTGAAATAAATCACGTGGCATACTTTGATGTATGGTATTATAGATTAAATGAGCATTTGGATTGAGTAAATCAGCAAGATTCGAAAGAAATGTTTCCTGAGTAAAAACCTCCGGAATTTTATCGCCAATAAAAATATCAACGATGATTAAATCGTAGGTGTTTTTTGCATTTCTAACAAACCAAAAAGCATCATCTTCTATGATTGTTAGATTTGAAAACTCATTCAATTTGAAATAATCATTGGCAATCTGAATCATCTCTGCATCAATTTCAATAGCAGTAATGTTTGCTAATGATCCATAATCTTTCCTTATTGTATGAATAACAGAGCCGGCGCCCAGTCCTAAAAGCAGGATATTTTTCTCGTTTGAAAACTTGATTTCTTCCAATCCTCGAAGTAAAATCTTCTGTAAAGAACCAAAAGAATAATTGCTGTCTGCAGAATCCAATTGAGCTTTTCCATTCACCAGATTGACTTCAAGTAATCCATTTAATTTGGTTCTGAACTCTTTTAATCGAATGGGAAATATATAACTCAAGCCGGTTTTCATGGGGCTAAAGGTAATGTTTTTAAAAAATCAATGAGGTTTCCATGAACATATTTTCATAATACGTAGCTTATTTTTATTATTTATGATTTGATATTATTAATTTAAATTAATGAATACTTTTTTGAATAAGTTTAAAAATTTCACTATTTATGAGGATTAAAATTGAATTCAATATAAAAAATTAAACCATGTCTGATAATAAGAATAACTCGAAAAACAGTTCATTATACTGGTGGGGTATTGTTGGTTTTATTCCTGTTCTTGGAGCATTCGTAGGTTTTATTCTTACCTTACTTGGGATATTCAAGTATAAAGACAGAATTCTAATTTTTATAGGAATTGGGTGCATTGCATTTACTGTTATTTTAAATTCTATTGTATATTTTAAATTGGTTAATGATCCAGATTTCTTTTTTGAAAGTACTGAATCAATATCTCAATTTGAATTGAATACAATAACTAAAGAAATTGAAATATTTAAACTAAAAAAAGGCAGATATCCCAATAGTTTAAATGAATTAGATTCTTCTTTAAGAATAGAAGGCAATTTTGTTGCTCTTAATGATCCTTTACAGTTTGGATCTCAAACTAATAAGTCAGGCTATTTTAACTATTATATTATTGGCGACAAGTATAGATTATTCTCTAGTGGAAAAGATAAAACTGAAAATACGGCTGATGACATTTATCCTAATCTTCAGTCAGAAGAATCAAATTCTTTTGGTTACCTGAAAAAAAATGATAAATAAAGTAAATTAGTTTGATAAAATCCTATTGATTTTCCTATCAATGATTAGTTGTATTAATAGTATTTATAGTTTATTCAATTTGTAAATAAAATTGAAAGTTTTAGTTAATTAAAAATAAGACGGACTATCTTTCATATTTAAGAATCACTGTCAGTAAGCCTCAAGGTAATTAATCTACATGTTTTTAAGATAAAAACTAAGTAAAATCATCAGTTACTTATTCCCATAAACACAATGTCGGCAGCCACTGCCGCAGCATGTGCCTCTTAGTAAATGGTACATTTCTGTAAAAACAAAATAACCATTATCCATATAATAATGTAAGCCTTCTACCATTAATTGCCTTTGCCTTGGAAACTCAAGTTTGAGCGATTGTTTTACTAAGTTGTTTAAGTGAGTTAAACAATTCAAACACAAACAATCATTGTATTTGGTAATGGCAAGGAACTCTTTTGTTTCAGGTAATAATTGTATCTGTGAACACTGACAATTTGAAATATTTCCGGGTTTACATTCAAATAAACTCTTGCATCTTAAACAAGATTTTTCTTCATGATTAGCCATTTACTGTGCGTAAAAATGAAATCTTTTTGCCTGCGTAAACTATCATAAATGTTAAGGATAATGTATAAAACATATCACCCAAAACAGTTGCAGAAAAAAATGGGATACCGACTCCATAACACAATATCAATCCACCTAAATCTTTTGAATAAACTTCAGAACCCATAAAACAACCGAAATTGGAGATGATGAAAAACAATATACTTCCACTTAATGTCATCCCAAATAACTTAAAGAAAGATAAGTTTTGTTTGAAAGATAAACCCATCAAACCAATTAAAACATAAGAAGCATACTGCCAATAAAATCCATCATAAAACCAGGTAAACTCAGAATAATATTGAGAATAAATTACATTATTGATAAACAAATCACTGATCCAAACCGACAATATTGGAACTATAATGGCCCAATATTTCTGACTAAAAAACAGTCCTCCAACCAATGAAATAGCTGCTAATGGAGAAAAATTACTCGGATGAGGAAGAATTCTACTGAATGCTGCCACTACAATTACTACGAGTACAAAGGCCGGTTTGATTTGAATTTTTGTGTTCATTTTACTTTATATTTTTGAAAAGTATAAAGTAAAAGCTGTTGCCTTCAATGAAGCAAATAGATAAATAAATCTATACAACAAACTGATGCTTTACACTTTTCGTGAGTGTATTTCTGCATAACAATCAGCTAAGTATCTGGCTTATAAGCTAAGCTTATTTACAGTTGCACGACAGCCCACGATTTTCACGTGGTTCCTTCTATCTGATTATTTAGAACAAAAGTATTCTATTTTTTGAAATTCCAATATTAAGCTAAAGCAATTTTACGAAGAATATCACTTACACCATGTTCGGCATTGCTTAACAAGGTTTGATAATTAGCAGCTTCAATAACTAAAGGATGTGCATTTTTCATAGCAAAACTTAAATCTGCTTCACGCATCATTTCAAGGTCGTTGAGGTAATCTCCAAAAACCATGGTTTCATTTTTTCGAATGCCCATAAGATGCTGCACCTTATTTAATGCCTTTCCTTTATTTGCACCTTTGATGCTTATGTCGAGCCAGATAATTCCTGATACCACCACATTTAAATCAGTCATATCATCTTTAAAATGAGGAAATGAATTGGTATTGGGATCGGTAAAATCGCAGATAGTAACTTTTAATACATCATCCTGAATTAAAGTAAGGTCATCTACTATTTCAACTTTGGCATAATACTTATTTACTTCGTGAACAAAGACCTCTGCCCTACTTTCAATATATGCAGCATTTTTAGCACAAACAATTGTATAAGCATTTTCTAATTTTCTGGCTTTTTGAATTAGAGGAATACTTCTTTGCATCGGAATGGTTTCCAAATGTATCAATTCATCTTTCTGAGAAACATAAGTTCCGTTTTCTGCAATGAATAACATCCTGTGAGCGATAGGAGCAAACAGATTTTTCATATTATAAAACTGTCTACCACTTGCCACTGCAAACACAATTCCCTTTTCATGAAGTTTTTGTTCTATTTCAAAAAAATCAGAAGCCAATTCTTTGTTTTCATTGAGTAAAGTACCATCAAGGTCACTCACTATCAGTTTTATTCCTGAAAAATCCGGTGTTTCTAACATTGCTCGCAAGTTCTGTAAATTAAAGCAGAAACATGAATTAGAATTTCACTTTTTTCAAATATGACTCATAAGCTTCACCAAAAACCTTTTTAAGTTTTATTTCTTCCAACCTGCTACCTATTGGAAGATAAATCAGCGAAACAGAAACATATATAAATCTATTTAGATGTGGATTCAATAAAAAGAAACCCACTAAAAGCAAAATGGTCCCAATGTACAAAGGATGTCGGAAATAGGCATTGAGTCCACCAGTGCTTAATTACCCCTTGTTGTTTTGTTTTACTGATAATCCCAGAAACTCACGTTTATCGTAATTCTTAAATGATTTATACAAAATAATAATTCCAGGTATCAGCAATATAAAAGCTAATGAAGTTGAAAAAGTAGTTTTTTCTAACAAGAGATTTTTCTCGAATGATTCAGCTCTGATGTATAAAAGCAACAAGAGTAAAACAGAGAATACAGTATAAAAAATGCGGTAATACTTATTTAAAGCGGGACTTATTTTGTCAATCAATGACTTCATAAAAAAAGAAGCCAAAAGGCTATGCAGAAAATAATAAAGCGACCAAGAAACAAGAATTTCGAAAGTAATCATTTGATAAATGTAGGAAAATATGGATAAAGATGAAATGAAGAAATGCTTTTTTACTGACATAAAATACAAGATTGAATGTCTATAAAATTTATAAACCTTGTTTGGTATCAATCTGCAAATTGATTAAATTCGGGGTACTTAATCCAAATGAAAACCATTTTAATTCAAATAAAAGACCCTAGAGTTTACAAACTTCTTCAGGATTTAGAGGAACTAAATATCCTCGAAATTGTGAAACAAAACGAAAAAGAAATTGAAAAGCTCTCAGAAAAATATTCTGGAAAATTAAGTTCGGAGGCGGCAGATGAACTTCATGAATATGTTAAAAAAAGTCGCGAAGAGTGTTAGGCTAATTTATTTACTTTTAAAACACAATGGTTTTTTGAATTTAGATTTTAAAAAAAAATATATGGTTTAAGTTAAATAACTAAAATCAATTAAATTTGTATTCATATTCAAATCAAAATGGAAAGCACCATATTAATTAAGTTAACAAATAATAAAGCAATTAAACTTCTTAGAGATATGGAGGAACTTGATTTAATTAGTGTTCTAGAAGAGAATATGGAAACTAAAAAAGTTAAACTATCTGATAAGTATAAAAATGTCTTCACGGAAGAAGATGCAAAAGACTTTATTCTACATACGGAATCTATGCGTAAAGAATGGGAAAATACTTAATTGACAACAATGTTATTTCCCACTACTTTTCTTCATTTTACACTGAAAATGGAATGAATTTTATTGGAGAAATCTTGGATAAAACGCCTAATATTTCAGTAATTACAGAAATTGAAGCCTTATCTTGGATTAATCCTGACCCACAAAAAGAAAATATTGTAAAGAATTTCATAAGTGAATCTGTGATTATTCAATTGAGTCCAGAAATAGTAAAAAAGTGCATAGAAATTCGAAGAACAAATAAAATCAAAACCCCAGATGCAATTATTGCTGCTACAGCAATTATTTACAAATACATTTTGATTTCAAGCGATAAAGGATTTGAAAATATAAAAGGTTTAAAAGTATTAAATCCAATTGAGATGTATAATAACTAATTGGTCATTTAAAAATGTAAATTGGTCATCTAGATTATTGTCAACTCAAATTTTCATTCTTTCCTGATTTAAACACTATGAAACAATTCAATTTCCATTCTAAACACCGGTTTAAATCATATTTGAAAAATTTCATTTATTTACTTTTTATCTTGTGTTCATGTAGCTCGGATGCTGCAAGTGACAAAGATGTTTCTTTACAAACAGAACAAATAGATTCAACTGTTTCCGGTGCTGCAGCAGTAATTGATAGTCTCATTAGTTATGAAAGCCTCGATTATGATACCAATAAAACTGAACTAAAAAAAGAGATGAATGAGCAGACTTTTCATTTCTTTTTTTATGAATATTCTTTAAATGACAGTGGCGTTTTTCAGGATAAAAAACAATTCAATAAAAACAATGAACTGATTTTTAAAAATATCAATTATTTTCATAACAGAGAAATTCACTTTTATGTGCTTAAAAATCAAAGGCCCTTTTTTGATGAAATAATCGATAAAAACCTATTCAAATCCGTACTTGAAGAATGGGAGTTTAATCGAATAAAACTCTTCGATATCAAATATCATCACCACAAAAATGGAGAATTGTTTTTCAATACAACATTTATGAGTGCCGATACCAATATCGTTACAGAAGTGATGTTCACTATCAAAGATTCTCCTCAGAAAACAAAAAATGTTATTAAGATTATTAATCCTAATGATTATTTTCAATCCCGTAACAATCTTGAGGTGTACGATTTATCTACTTTTCATTTCAACAATAACAAAGAGATTGGATTTATTTCTTTTTCGGATAAGTATCAATTAAACGAAGATGCGGACTCATTGGCTATTCAAACAAAAACTGAATATGAATTTGAGTATAATAGCAATAAACACTACAGGGATGAATATATCAAACTAGATAGTAAACACAGAAAGAGGTTTTTAAATCAATTAAAAATCTCCGAAAAAGATTCATTATTCATCTATCATTATGGAAAGGATACAATCATGTCATTCAAAATAAAAAACCTGAATGTGGTTGCTTGTATTAATTCTTATAGACAAGGAGAACAAAACGAACCTAATTTTGAAGGCTTTGATCAATATGATTATATGATTGGATTTGAAATTGAACCTATCATTATAAAACGTTTGGGAGAAAGTTATAATCAAAATTTTGTTTGTGTTGGGAAAGTAAATCCATTCATAAAAAATCAACTAAAGCCAGTTGTTTGGACTAAAATCAATAGAACACAATTCCCAGGAATGGGCATCAATACTGCAAATGAATTGTTATCAAAAAGAAGAAAAATTCAATCTGATTCCTGTTATAAATTTACAAATACAAACCATACTTATTATGTAAAGGATATGTTCTTCAATGATGGGAATTATGTTTCAAGCTCTAGAAGAATTATTGTTTTTGAAAACAAAACCGGAGAAATGGTGCTGGATGAATTTATTCAAGAAGGAGAAAGCACATCAGTTAGTCCATTGAATAATTTGAATACCGAAGAAGGAAGAAATTATATTTATCAATGGACAGGTAAGCTGTTTAAATACAAAGCGCCTGTTATTTTTGGATTAAATGGTGAATCATTTGGATGTCCGCATATTTCCTTTCTGGACTTTTCTGAACAAAGCATCTACCTTAATTGCGATAACAGACATTGATTTTTGATTTA
>JBMLOK010000038.1:9013-13492 GCA_049243005.1 Bacteroidia bacterium
TTACGATTTACGATTATTGATTTACGAATTGGGATTTGGGATTTATTTATGATTGTTGATTTTGGATGTACCATTTGGGATTTTGGGAAATCAATCGATTATTACTTGAAATAGGATATTTAGGTGAATCCTAAAATTTAATGATTTATAATAACAAAGGTGTAAATCAAAAAAATACATTGAATTTAAAAGCTTGAAGTTTATATTTGATCGAAGAATATAGAGTAATTCTCAAATTTTGTATTCCAAAATTGAGGATTTCATCCCAATTTGAAGCAGAATTATTAATAAAAACCAATGCCCAAAATAAATAAGCAAAAGATTATCAGCAACTTATTTGAATCTGACGATTTTGGAACAGGTTTTGACTTTTTATTAATAAATCAAAATTCCATGAAAAATTACATATTAATCTTTTTAGCTTTAGGTATGGGTCTTGTTAGTTGTAAAAAAGATCTTATCGAAAAAGCAGAAAAAAATCAAGTAACTAAAACAGCTACTGTTTTTAAAGAAATCAAAACCAGTGAAGGTTTCGATTGGTCAACTCAAAAAAGTATTGAATTATCAATTACCGGTTTAGAAACTATTACTCCTATTCACAATACACTTAAAATAACCAGTGTTGATGGTAATACAATTTATAATACTATGTTTTATAAAATGGAAACCAGCAGTAAAATTAGGGTTATAATTCCAAGTTCTATCAACGAATTCAAAGTTGGATATGGCTCTATTCAAAAAGTTGTAAAAGTATCATCAGGAAAAGCTGATTTCGATTTTCTTCCGGTTATAACTGATGAAATCACTCAATAAGCATTATTTAAATCAATAAAATTATTACCATGAAATTAAATAAATTTTTAGTTGCTCTTTTAATGCTAACAAGCATTGGAGGAATTAATGCACAATCACTTTCAGTTAATTGTGAAACAGCTCCACCCTATTATACAAGAAGTGAAGGAAATAACCGCTTATATGATATTTCAAATTGCTGGGCATTTGGAGCAGTTACTTATACAAGAACTTCAACCCAAATAATTAGTGGAAATTTTTCAATGCGTTCAAATTCCCCAACAAGTTTAGATCCTAATGCATGTTGGGTAAAATCGCCTTGGTTAAAACCAGGTTCAGGAAATATTACATTAAAAATGAAATTTGAATCAGCCACATCAGCTACGCTTAGAAGAGTTATTTTGACCTACTGTTCGTATGACCCTGCTTCATTATCAAGTTCAAAAGAAGGAACACATATTAGATTCGACTCTATTTCTTATGTTCCAAATCTTCCAACAACTGCTCAAACACTTTCATTCGCTATTCCTGCCGCAATTGCAAATTCAGGACAAGTTTATAAAATCAGAATTTCTTTTGTTGGAACAGGTGGAACAACCCGTTTCAATATGGATGATTTAGTTATCCCAGGAACGTACTGGTCAGATCCTTCAAATAGTTGTTTACCATTGCCTGTTATTGTAGATGCAGACTCTGATGGAGTTGCTGATGCAGATGATGCTTATCCTAATGATGCTACTCGTGCTTATAATAATTACTATCCTGCTGCCGGTAAAGGAACATTGATGTTCGAAGATTTATGGCCAACAACAGGAGATTATGACTTCAATGATTATGTAGCATCATACCGTTATAACTTGGTTACTAATGCAGCTAACAGAGTTGTAGAAATGAAATTAGCTTTAACTACACGTGCTATTGGTGCAAGTTTGAAAAATGGATTTGGATTTCAATTAAACAATATCGAACCAATTTATGTAACTTCAGTTACAGGTGCAGAAACTCACAATGCTTCTTGGGTTTCAACGGCTTCAAATGGAACTGAAAACGGTCAGGACTTTGCCAATATTATTGTTTTTGATGATGCTTTTAAGATTTTGCCTTCACAAGGTGGTAGTGGTGTAAACGTTGATCCTGCTAATCCTTATGCAACTCCGGTTGTTCAAAATATTACAATTACTTTTTCAACTTTAAGTGATTTACTTTTATTCAAGGATGATATCATTTTCAATCCGTATTTGATTGTTAACCAAGATAGAGGTCGTGAAGTTCATCTTGCAAATAACTTACCAAGTAAAAAAGCAAATACTGCCTTATTTGGCACCGGACAAGATGCAACAAATGTTGGTGCAGGTAAATATTACAAAACTAAAAACAATTTGCCTTGGGCTCTTCAAGTTGAATCTGAAATTCCTTATCCTAAAACTAAAATTGATATCTTACAAGCTTATCCAAATTTTGCTAATTGGGCAGAAAGTTCTGGAGCAAGTTTTACCGATTGGTACCAAAACCTTTCTGGTTACCGCGATAATACCAAAATTTATATTGAACCATAAATTTCATTTTATAAAACAAAAAAGCCAATTCATAACGAGTTGGCTTTTTTGTTTTATATGATTAAAGCTGATTAAATGTCTTTACTAACTGTACGTTTTTGAGCTACAATTGAAGAATTTAATATCCATCTAATTAGGCAGCATTTAAAATTGAAAAGAAACTGCTATGGCAATGCTTTTATTGTCATTATTTACAATAAGACAAATCCGATTCAATAAATAAACAAGACAATACACTACCCAAAAAGAAAGTACTAAGGATTTGGTAAGTGAATAAAAGGAAGGTTACTTGCAGTCATGAAACGATACCAAATAAATGGCACCTTTTTTTATTGTCCGGCTGATTTAACACTTTCAATTATTGGAGGCCGATAGAAAGGACTCGTTTTCTGGAACCTAAGAAATGAACCTAAAAGGTATGGTGAACTAAAAAAGATTTTAGTTGGCATCAACGATAAAATGTTATTCAGGTTTTAAAAGAACTTGAAACATCCGGAATTGTGAACCGCAAAGATTTTGAAACAATTCCTCCCAAAGTTGAATATTCACTTACACAAGAAGGAAGGAATTTGTTACCTGTTTTAAATATGATGGAGAATTGGGGAAATAAATTTTAATACATGAATCAAGAAGTTCACAAAAACCCATAAAAAAGCAATTAATCATCAAAAAACAGCAACTTTTCAATATTTTAGGTTTTTCATGAATAATTCATCTTCCTCAAGTTTTAATTGTGCATATTTGGGGAAATGAATCTTCTAAAATTAAGTCCTAAGCAAATTATATTATTCGGCGTACTCGTTCATCTTATAGCAGCCTGGTTTAGTGCAGGTTGGCACCATCCGGATGAACATTATCAGTTACTGGAATTCGCTTATTCAATAGACCATCCTGTTTCAGTTTCTGAACTTCCAATGGAATATGGCGCTCAAATGCGTCCTACTTTCCAAGTTTGGATAAGTTATGCTGTCATGAAAATTTGTGCAAGTATTGGCTTAATTAATCCTTTTATGATTAGCTTTTTATTGCGTTGGTTCATCGCTTTATTAAGCATGTTTGCTGCACTTAAACTTCATGAAGCCTTAGAATTTCCCAATGAAAAAATTAAAAGAATCCATTTATTACTTTCTTTAATTAGCTGGATTGCTGTTTATGTGCATGTTAGATTCTCATCTGAAACGCTTTCTGCCATATTTTTCATTTTTGGTTTGATTCCATTTTTAAAACCTTCCACCTTAAAGGGTTTATTTGTTTCCGGAATTTTTCTTGGTTTAAGTTTCATCACTCGTTTTCAAGCAGGATTTTTTATTGCAGGTTTAGGTTTGTATTTCCTAATCATACAAAGACCGAATATATTTAAACTACTTGTTCATGTTTTAGGATTTGTTATTATTTTGGGACTTGGCTTTATGCTGGATTCAAAATTCTATGGCAACCAAACTTTTACTGCTTGGAATTATTTCAACCAAAATATCATTCATAATGTAGCTGCAAGTTTTGGTACAGAACCATTTTACTGGTACTTCTCAACTGCATTCGAAAAACTAATTCCACCTTATAGTTTAATTTTAATTGTAGGTTTCTTTTTGTTAATTATCAAAAGAAGTAAAGACCCTATAACATGGTCGGTTTGGGCATTTATTTTAATGCATACTGTAATCGGACATAAAGAATTTAGGTTCTTATTTCCTTTGGCCTTTTTCGTTCCTTATATCATTTTATTGGGTTGGGACTCTTTATGGAACTTCTCTCAGGAAGTAAATCACAAAAGATTTATGAGAGCTTTAGACAGGTTTTTCTTTCCAATAAATGCATTGGTTCTTTTGCTAATTATGCTTAAACCTGCTCATGAATTGGCTCCATTGTATGAATTCATTTATAATGATATTCCTGCAGGAAGCACCATTTATTTCGAAAAATCAGACCCCTATTTAAGTGGTAAAAATGAAGCTAGATTTTATCTCAAAGAAGATATCAGCAGAGTGAAATGGAATATTGATTCTATTCAAAAAACAGATAAACCTATCTATTTACTAAGTGAAGAATGGAAACAGCCTGCAATACCAAATGGCATGCAGGCTGAGTTAAAATATAGTTCTATACCTAATTGGATTGCAAAATTTAACTTCAA
>JBMLOK010000038.1:13592-15018 GCA_049243005.1 Bacteroidia bacterium
GGAATATGTGCCATGGTTGGAATGACATCAGCCAAATAAATTACATGTGTGCCTTTGTATGGAATCACAGGATGCATCATTCCATTAGTATGACCTTGTGAAAACAAGATGTCAATATCCTGATGAAATTTTTCTGATTTTCTAATCAATTTTAACTGACCACTTTCTTCAATAGGTTTGATATTTTCTTGAAGGAAACTCGCTTTTTCTCTTGGATTTGGATTCATACTTTCCATCCAATGCTCCTCGCCTACCCAATATGTTGCATTGGGAAAAGCTGTTTCATATTTGGTTCTGTCGGCATTCCAATTGATACTTCCTCCGCAATGATCGAAATGTAAATGAGTCAGCACCATGTCGGTGATATCGTTTCTATGAAAACCCAGTTTTTGTAGAGATTTATCCAAAGTATCATCGCCATGAAGGAAATAAAAGCCAAAGAATTTTTCACTTTGTTTGGTTCCCATCCCGTTATCGATGAGCATAAGACGTTTGCCATCTTCAATCAGCAAACATCTCATAGCCAAACTAATCATATTGTTATCATCAGCAGGATTTTGTTTGTGCCAAATTGATTTTGGAACTACGCCAAACATAGCTCCGCCATCTAATTTAAATCTTCCTGTTTCAATTACATGAAGTTTCATATCCAATCAAATTAAAAACGATTATTCTCCGCTACCTAAAGTCTTCATGGTCCTAACATGAGAAGCCAATGCGCCAATCATGGTAGGATTGCAATGGTAATCAATTCCGAATTTAGCACATGTTTCTGCTACTATCTTTTGAATAGCAGGGTAATGCACGTGACTAACATGAGGAAATAAATGATGTACTACCTGAAAATTTAATCCACCTACTAAAAATGAAATAACTTTATTATTAGGAGCAAAATCTGCAGTTGTTCTGATTTGATGTACAGCCCAATCATCAATTTTTTTGGTTTCATTTTCATCAGCTTTTTCAAATTCTGTAATTTCAACCACGTGTGCCAATTGAAACACTACTGATAACCAAATACCAAAAACCAGGTTCATGGCAAAATATCCAATTAACCAAACACCAAAACCATGTACATAAATAGGAATTGCACAAAAAACAATTACATAATACAATTTGCTAATCCAAAAGATAAAATGCTCGTGTAGAGGCATATTCCAACGCTTTACACTACCAATTTTATCTGAAAAATACTTTTGTGCATCTGTTACAAAAGCCCAGAAAATGCTACTTACACCATAAAGTAAAAACATATAAATATGCTGAAATTTATGTGCAGGTTTCCATGGTTGCGATTTACAATGACGTAATAATGGTGATTTTTGAATATCATCATCTACTCCATCAATATTTGTATAGGTATGGTGAATGACATTGTGTTTTTGTTTCCATAAAAAAGCATTACTGCCAATTAAGTTCATTGATA
>JBMLOK010000039.1:0-1908 GCA_049243005.1 Bacteroidia bacterium
TGATGGCTTTCCTTTTTTCAACAGTGCTTCATAACTTAATACCATACTTTTACCTGTTGCCAACATGGGATCTATTAATATCAAAACCCTGTTATTTAAATCGGGACTAGCCATGTATTCTACAATCACTTCAAAATCCAAACCATGCGTATGTTTTCTATAGGCTGATATATAAGCATTATCTGCTTCATCAAACATATTTAAAAATCCTTGGTGTAAAGCCAATCCTGCTCTTAATATGGTTGCTAAAACCGGTTGCTCTGCCAAAACCAAACTTTCATGTTTAGCCAATGGTGTTTGTATTTCTACCGCTTTATAAGCCAAATCTTTACTTATTTCATAAGCCAAGATCTCTCCTATTCTCTCCACATTCTTTCTAAAACGGGCCATATCGCCTTGTTTTTCAACATTTCTTAATGCTTCTAAATAGGTATTTAGTATCGAATTTTCTGTGTTTAAAACCCTTATCATTTTATTGTGTTAACATATTAAAACAAATTTAGCTCAATATTTGGTTACTTTGTTGGCTTTTATAAGGCAATTTTATTTCATGAAATTACAATTCTTAGGCGCTGCTCAGCAAGTTACGGGCAGTATGTATATGCTTCAACTTGAAAATGGATACCGCATTCTTATTGATTGTGGCATGGATTACGAACTCAAAAGAAACCCGGTTGAACAAACAAATATTTTTCCATTTAGGGCAGTTGATATCGATTTGGTTTTACTTACCCATGCCCATGTTGACCATTCCGGGAACTTACCTGTTTTAATTAAAGATGGGTATAAAGGTCCTATTGTTTGTACTTCTGCTACTGCTGAACTTACTTCTTATTTGTTGTATGATTCATGTAATATACAACAACAAAATTACCGCAAAAGCCTTGGCAATGCGCGTAAAACCAAACGTCATCTGGTACCAAAACCTTTGTATTCTGAAAAAGATGTAAAGGATACCGTCAACCAATTTAATACTGTAAAACTCAACAAGCCTTTTCATCCTAAACCTGAAATTGAAATAGTTTTTCAAGAAGCAGGACATTTATTAGGAGCAGCAGGAATTAAAATTAGTGTTACAGAAAATGGTAAAACCAAAGTCATTGGATTTACAGGTGATTTAGGACGAAAAAACAGCAAGTTGGTTAGAGATGGTGAACCTTTTAGTGGCATAGATTATTTGGTTTCTGAAAGCACTTATGGTGGAAGAAAACATGTTGCTGAAAAAACTCCCGAGGATGAATTATTAGGCTTTATTCACGATACCTGTGTGGCACAAAGAGGCCGATTAATTATTCCTGCTTTTTCTGTTGGCAGAACCCAGGCCATTGTTTTTACTATACACCAGTTAAAAAGAAAAGGTTTAATTCCTTCTCATTTAAAAGTATTTGTAGATAGTCCATTGGCTATTAAATCAACGCCGGTTTACGAACGCCACCCGGAATTAATGAATGAAGAAGCCCTGGCTTTTAGAAAAGAATATGGCGATTTGTTTGTTTTTGAAAACATAGATTACCTCGAAAACAAAGATGAACACGAGGAATTAACTTATTATTTCGACCCATGTATTATCATTTCTGCAGCCGGCATGGTTGAAGGCGGACGTATACAGGAACATGTAAGTAACAATATAGAAAACCCTTATTCTACAATTTTAATTGCAGGCTTTTGTGCAGAAGGCACATTGGGCCACCGACTTCTTCAAGGACTATCTACGATAAAGATTAAAAACAAAGACAAAAGAATATTTGCAAAAATTGCCCGTACCGATGTATTTAGCTCTCACCCCGACCATAGCGAAATCATGGATTTTATTAGCTCATCAGAACCAGAAAACATTAAAAAAGTATTTCTTATTCATGGTGAATTACCGCAATTGGAAGCCATGAAAAAATCGGTTCAACAATTGGG
>JBMLOK010000040.1:0-1176 GCA_049243005.1 Bacteroidia bacterium
AAGAAATGTTTCTTCCCTCAATTGCCCCGTTGCTTCAGCTCGGGGTATTGAGGGAGTTTTGGAATTTTTATCCTTAAAAATATTGAGCTAAAAATTACATCGGCACTTTATATTTCCCCTTCGACTTCCTTATTCTGCAAGCTACTACCTTGTATTCTGGACAGAGAGCTTCGCTATCATGGATATCCGATGTGATATTGTTAAGCATGATTTCAGGGAAATGGAAGGTAGAACTTAATACTCCCGGTCTTACTTCTTCAGTAATTCTGGCTTTGATATCAACTTTACCTCTTGGTGATTCAACACAAACCATATCTCCATCTGATATCAAATGTTTAAATGCATCATCCGGATGTATCATCAAAACATCTTCTGTATTGATGAGTACATTTCTGGTTCTTCTTGTCATGGCGCCGCAATTGTAATGCTCCAATTCCCTGTTTGTTGTTATGATGTATGGATAATCTTTTCCATGTTCCAAAATTTCCTTCGATTCTGCGAAATCATGAAAGATGAATTTACCTTTACCTAAAGGGAAACTTTCTGTATGCAAAATATCTGTTCCTTTTCCGTCTTTTTTAACTGGCCATTGTTTACCATTGATGCCTAAGTCATCCCAAACAACACCTTCAAAAAATGGCACTATTGAAGATATTTCTTTCAACAATTCAGCTGCATCATAATCTGCCTGTTCAAAGCCCATATGACGCATCATTTCACAGATGATTTGTCCATCTGGTTTGGTGCCCGGTATTGGTTCAACAACCTTTTGTACGCGTTGTATTCTGCGTTCTCCATTGGTAAATGTTCCGCTCTTTTCAAGGAATGATGAACCAGGTAAAATTACTGTTGCCAATAAAGCAGTTTCTGTCATGAACAATTCCTGAACCACCAATAAATCCAATGCATTTAATGATGCTACAACCTTTTGAGTATTTGGGTCGGTTTGAGCGATGTCCTCTCCTATTACCCACATGGCTTTTAATTTTCCATCTAAAGCCGCATTGAACATTTCAGGAATTTTGTATCCTATATGAGATGGTATTTTAGTTCCATAATGCAATTCATAGTTTGCATGGTGTTCAGGATGATTAACCGGCATATATCCTGCACCCTGATGTGGCTGACATCCCATATCTGCTGCACCTTGAACGTTATTTTGTCCACGTAATGGAT
>JBMLOK010000041.1:0-3306 GCA_049243005.1 Bacteroidia bacterium
GAAGTAAAAAAGATAGTTTTATCGAAAATTAATAGAGCCGCTTAAAATGAGTAAGGTAACCCAAACCAATATTTCCTATGAATTTTTGAAATCTGCTTTTGAAACAAATGGCAGATTTTTAAACATGGATCAGGTGATTCAATGGATGAAAGAACAAAACGAATCTGTCAATGTTCAAGTAACCAAAGTTCCATTTAGCCAATTAAATGCCTGGAATTTTGATGAGAAGACAGGTAGTTTACGACACGAATCCGGTCAGTTTTTCTCAATTGATGGAATTAAAGTTTCAACCAATTGGGGTAAGGTTCAAACTTGGTCACAACCTATAATTAACCAACCTGAAATTGGGTACTTAGGCTTTATTTGTAAAGAGTTTGATGGTGTTTTACATTTTTTACTTCAGGCTAAAATTGAACCGGGTAATGTAAACCATGTTCAACTATCTCCAACATTACAAGCAACAAGAAGTAATTACAAACAAGTACATAAAGGTAAAAAACCAATGTATCTTGAATACTTTCAGAATGCAACTAACAAACAAATTTTGTTAGACCAGTTGCAATCTGAACAAGGTGCTCGTTTCCTTAAGAAAAGAAACAGAAATATCATCATCAAAATTGAAGAAGATATTGAGGTTTACAGCAACTTTATTTGGTTAACATTAGCTCAGATTAAAAAGCTGATGCTGATTGATAACTTGGTAAACATGGATACCAGAACTGTAATATCAGGAATTCCTTTTGGTGATTATTCTACTGAAGTCATTGATTTATTCAATTTCTTAAGACCAAAAGGTGCCGATCAAAAAGTAAAAAATGATTTCCTGAATTCAGCCTTGAATAAAAATGCAGGAATGCATTCAATTGAGGATATCATTACTTTTATTACCCAAAAGAAAAGTTCGTTTGATTTAGAAATTGAAAAGACCAAATTAGCTGAACTCGATAAATGGGTAGTTGGTGAAACCGAAATTTATCATGAAACAAATAAATACTTCAAAGTAATTGCTGTTGATGTAGAAATTGGAAACAGAGAAGTGGTAAAATGGAGTCAACCAATGATTGAACCAGCTCAGGAAGGTTTATGTGCTTTCGTTTGTAAAGAAATCAATGGAGTGATTCATTTTGCTGTTCAAACCAAACTTGAATGTGGTAATCATGATATCATTGAATTTGCTCCAACTGTTCAATGTCTTACCGGAAATTATAGAGAAGCATTGGGTATAGGTAAACTTCCATATTTGGAATATGTTTTGAGCGTAAACAAAGAGCAGATTATTTTTGATACACTTCAATCTGAAGAAGGTGGAAGATTCTATAAAGAGCAAAATCGCAATATGTTGGTATTAGCAGGTGATGAAATCTCTGAAGAATTGCCTGAAAATTATATCTGGATGACTTTGAATCAACTTTATACCTTTCTTAAATTCAATAACTATTTAAACATTCAAGCGCGTAGTTTAATCGCTGCCATTTCTTTTGAATAATGGAAACTAAAATGAATATCGGGGTAATGGGTTGCGCTTCTATCGCAGATAGAATGGTAATACCTGCCATCATACAATCAGGTGAATTCAATTTAATAGCAGTTGCAAGCCGTAATCCGGAAAAGGCAAATGCTTATGCTTCCAAGTTTAATTGTGAAGCCATTATTGGATATGATGAATTATTGGAGAGAACAGATATTGAAGCTATTTACATGCCGCTTCCAACCGGAATACACTTAGAATGGGCTTTGAAGGCAATAGAGAAAGGTAAACATCTTTTAATTGAAAAATCGCTTGCGGCTAATTACGATGAAGCTAAACAAATCATTGAAGCAGCTCGTAAAAAGGGTGTTTTAATTAAAGAAAACTTCATGTTTGCTTACCACAAACAACTAGAAGTAGTTAGGTCAATTTTAAATTCTGGTCAGTTAGGAGATATTCATACTGTTAGAACTGCTTTTGGTTTTCCTCCTTTTCCAGATTCAAACAATATCAGATATCAAACTGAATTAGCTGGTGGTGCTTTGTTAGATGCCGGTGCTTATACATTAAAAATTAGTGCTTTATTACTTGGTTTCGATATCAAAGTTTTAAGCAGTATTATGAATGTTGATGATAAATTTGGTGTGGATGTTTCAGGTTCTATCATGATGACCGACAATAAAGGAACCGGCATTCAAACAGCTTATGGATTCAATCATTTTTACCAATGCCAGTTGGAACTTTGGGGTAGTCTTGGTAAACTAACGGCACCAAGAATTTTTACCGCAGGTCCTGGTGTGGCTACTAAAATTACCATTGAAAAAGCTGGTAGTACAGAACAAATTGATTTAGAATCAGACAACCACTTTATTAATTTGCTGAACCACTTTCATTCACTTATAAAATCAGGTGAGTTTGAAAGTGAATATGCTGAAATATTAGCTCAGGCCAGATTAATTGAAGAAACTAAATCTGCTTCTGTTTAATCAATGATAAACATTGTCATCATAAATGGATTGGGATTCGGACGTGAAGTTGCTTCCTGGATTCAATTGATGCCCGGTTATGGAATTGATTTTAATATAAAGGGTTTTCTGGATGACAGACAAATTCAGGAGAGTGAATTCCCTGTAATAGGAACCGCTTCAACTTATTTGCCTGAACCTAATGATAGCGTGGTATGTGCTTTATCAGACCCTAAACTTAAAAAGGAATACATCAACCGATTTCAAAAATTAGGTGCTTCATTTTTTAACTGTTTTCATCAAACCAGTTTTTTTGATAGCAGTGCTAAATTTGGAACCGGTGTTATTGTTGGTCCCTTTAATACCATTTCAACAAACTCAGAGCTCATGGACTTTGTTTGTATTTATGGTCATTCAAAAATTGGTCACGATTGTAAAATCGGACAATTTACCTTTATGGAATCTCATGTTTCTGTCGATGGAAACAGCCTCGTGAAAGAGGAATTATATATTCATTCATTTACTAAAATTCAAAAAAATTCAATTTATGGATAATCAAAATCCCGTTTTTGTTACTCAACCATCTTTAGCACCTTTAGAAGAATTTGTAGAACTTTTAAAAGGAGTATGGGAAAGAGGAATTCTAACTCATAATGGACCCCTTGTACAACGTCTGGAAAAAGAGTTGGAACAAAAATTGGGTATAGAGCATTTAGCAGTAAATACCAATGGTACTATTGCCTTACAAATGGCTATCAGAGCATTGGAATTAAAAGGAGAAATCATTACAACTCCATTTACATGGGTAGCTACTGTTAGTGCTATTAAATGGGAGGGATGTACTCCTGTTTTTTGTGATATCGATCCTGAAAC
>JBMLOK010000042.1:0-12587 GCA_049243005.1 Bacteroidia bacterium
TGAAACCTTTAAAGCAATCGTTGATTCAGTTAAATAGATTCAAATAAACGGCTTAATAAAAGCTCCACTTCGGTGGGGCTTTTTTTTTGATTTATCTAATATTTATCAATTATTTAAATTGATTTTAAATCTATATTTGATAGTGATATTCAAACGCTTAATGAATTAATGTAATCTGTTGAAGATAAATTTTAATAGAAAACATCACAAATTGTTTCTTTTTGAGCTTTAAGATTCATTTTGGGACTATTATTATTTGGCATGATTTTTTAAGTTGTTGATAATCATGTATTTGTAATTTTTGGCATGTATTTGGTTATATAATATGCAAAATCAAAAACCATGAAAAATTCATCATTATTATTAATTGCCGGTTTGTTAAGCTTGGCATCTTGCAAAAAAGACCTTGAAAAGAAATTTGAAGCAGGTCAGAATACTACAATAGCTACTGAAGTTAGTAAAATGTCGGAAATTAAAGTTCCTGCAAACTTCAAATGGGAATTAACTAAAGCTGTTTCAGTAAAAGTTAATTTAGAAGACAATTCATTCGGTGCTTTAAAGCATAAAATTCAGATTTTTTTAGAAGATCCTTCAAATAAAGGAATTTCGTTGGCAGAAGGTGCTTTATCATTGGCTCAAGAATTTGAATCAACAGTTGCAGTTCCTTCAGCTACTAAAGAATTATTCGTAGTAAGAACAGCTCCTGATAATTCAAAAATGATTGAAAAAGTAACAATCTCAGGAACAAATTCAATTTTGTTAAATATCAAACCTGTATTAAAGAAAACAAATTCTTTAGGCAAATCGGCTGGTCCTGATTGTACTACAGGTTGTGGAACATCAATAAACAATCCTACAGGAAACTTAACTTACTCAGCCGGTGTAACTTGTTTAACTGGTTCGGTTAGTATTAATAACTTAACTCTTCAGAATAATGCTATCGTTCGTATTTGTGGAACTGGTTCTATAAATAATATAAATTTTAATGGAACATCTTCATCACAATTAATTTTCACTTCAACCGCTAATATTAACTTTACAAGCAGTATGCCTGTTGATGGTAATTTAATCAATTATGGTACCATTACTTCAGATGCCAATGCAAATATCAATATCAATTCAACCGGTGTTTTTACTAATCATGGAACTGTAATGGCTGGAAAAAACTTTAACCCGAATGGCTCTTCTGTTATTGTTAATAATGGTTTAATTGATGTAGCTAATAAATTATTAAACAGTTCAGGATGTGATTTTACAAATAATTGTAAATTAATTATTCATGATGATTTTGATAACAATGGTTTATTTAAAAACTATGGCTATATCAAATGTTTTGAAGAAGCAACTATTCAAGGTGGTAGCAACAATGAGTTTAAGCAATATAATGGTGCTATGTTATCAACCAAAGATATTCAGGTGAATGGCACAATAACAGGATTTGGAACTTCTTCATTAATCAAAGTAACTGGACAGTCAAAAGGAAATTCACAAGGATTAGTTAATGGAGCACAGTCGTATTGTGATGCGAATGGAATCGAAGGTCCTTGGAATGCAACAATCGGTGGTGGAGCAATACAGTCATGTTCATTAAACATTGCAGTAACAGCATGTAATCCTGAAGGAAACGGAACAGGTCCAAATCCAAATCCTGATACAGATGGTGATGGTGTAATTGATGCAAGTGATTGTTATCCTTCAGATCCAAACAAAGCATTTTGTAATGCAGTACCAACCGGAACATTGGCATTCGAAGACCAATGGCCTTTCACAGGTGACTATGATATGAATGATGTTGTTGTATCTTATAACTACAATGTAGTAACCAATGCAGCAAACAATGTAGTAAGAGTAGAAGCAACTTATGTTTTAAGAGCAACTGGTGGTTCATTCAGAAACGGATTTGCAGTTCAATTCCCAGTAGATAGAAACAAAGTAAGTGGTGTAACAGGTGCAACATTAGAAGCCGGACAAACAAAAGCAGTATTGGTAATATTTAATGATATGCACCAACATAATTCAGCTTGGAATACAGTTCCATCTGCTACAACTAGTCCTGCAACAACATTTACAGTATCGTTTAATATAACAGATGGTCCAAGTTTAGCAACATTCGGATTAGGAGCTTACAATCCATTTATCTGGAATGGCACAGCTGGTTTTGGTAGAGGATATGAAATTCATTTACCTGGACAATTACCAACAGATTTAGCAAATGGTTCATTGTTTACCACAGGTAGAGATGGTTCAAATATCAGCACTGGTGATACTTATGTAACAAACAATGGTAGATTCCCATGGGCAATCAATATCCCAGCAAGTTTCGATTATCCAATTGAAAAAGCAGATATCAATACAGCCTATACAAAGTTTGCAACTTGGGTTACAAGCGGAGGAAGTTCATTTAGTAACTGGTACACAAATACCTCAGGTTATAGAAATGCTGCAAATATTTATTAATTGAGATTTGATTCTTTCTTAATTAAATGGGATATCTTGAAAAAGATATCCCATTTTTTGTTTCTTGATTTGTGTCCAACTTGTTAATCTAATATTGACTTTTATCAAGAAAATTGATAGAATTAAGATTAAAATGATTTTTGAATAATTCGTATATTTGATTAAACTTTTACTCATTAATTGATAGAATTAATTCTTTCTGTTGATGTTTTCAATTTACGATTATGAAAAAGCTATTATTTCTAGCAATTCCTGTTTTGTTTTTTTCTTGTAAGAGAGAAATGCCAAAATCAGAAGACAACAATAGTATTAATACTGTCAGTTCTATTTTCGAAATGAAAGTGCCTGATGGTTTTCGTTATGAAAGTTCTAAGGATTATTCTTTTCAATTTAAAATTCTAAATGCCAAAGATCAGTCTGCCGGAAGACAAAGTGTTGAACTTTGGACAGATTTACCCGAAAATGGCGGAAAACGTGTATTTAAAGGTTTATCCGGATTGGATGGAAATATCACTTTCCCACTAAAAATTGCTTCAAAATATTCAAGTTTAGTGCTGAATACTTCATTTTTAGGAATTCCTGAAAATTTAATCATCAACCTAAATAACAACAATATCAATTTAGTTTTAGGTGGAAGTGCTCCATTAAAACTAGAAACAAAGAATCCAACATTTAATTTTTCAGGTGTTCGATTACAAAAGAATTTATCGAAAATATCGAATAAAATGGTTCCTACCTGGAATGCAGATGGTGTTCCCAATAATTTGTTATCTCCAAGAGATGTAGTTCCGAATCAATTAGTCAATGACATTTGGTCGATGTTACCTTCAAGAGTTGCAGTTCCAACTACACATCCTGAACTATTAAATGATAGTATTACAAAAAGAACCATTGTTTTAACCAAACGTGCAGATGTTTTCGTAACCTTTATAACTGAAGGAGCCGGGTTTAGAAATACTTTGTTTTACTACCGTTACAATAAAAATAATCCACCTGCAACTGCTGCGGCTATTGATACTTTGTTTTTGGTTTTTCCAAATGCATCTCTTAAGAATTCGAATGGTGGATTGCTAACAGGTGATAAGGTTTATATAGGAACTTTTGGTGCTGATACTGTTATTGAATACGGTATCATTTCACATGGATATGATATCAATACAGGCACAATTGGAGCCGGTAACTGGTTTTTATATGGAAACAAAAATTTCAATCCTGAACCAAATCCATCAATCAGGCAGCATATGGTTATGTTGTTTGATAATGTTGGGCAGCGTTATATCATGGGATTTGAAGATATCATAAGAACTGCTAGTGGTTGCGACCATGACTTCAATGATGTTTTGTTTTATACAACATCAAATCCATTGGATGCAATTTCAAATGATGATATTGCGGTTTTGCCTCCAGCTAATGATACTGATGGTGATGGAGTAAAAGATGTTGATGATGAATATCCAACAGATGCTGCACGTGCTTTTAATAATTATTATCCTTCAATCAATACATCAGCCTCGGTTTCATTTGAAGATTTGTGGCCATATTATGGCGATTATGATATGAATGATGTAATGGTTGATTTTAGGTATAAAATTGTAACAAATGCTTCAAATGCAGTAAAAGATGTTCAGGGAAATTATACTTTGAGAGCAAGTGGAGGTCAGATTGACAATAGCTTTGCAGTTGAATTTCCAACTTTAAGAAGCAATGTTCAAAATTTTACGGGAGCGGTTTTAGAAGCCGGTCAAACCAATGCAGTTGCTAAAATTATTTCCAATATCAGAAGTTTACAAAGCAGATGGAATACCATTCCTGCAGATCCTGTTTCTGATACTTTGAACTATTCATTGAGTTTTAGTTTGATTAATCCGATTGCTATTTCAACATTTGGATTGAATGAATACAATCCTTTTATTTGGGGAAATGATAATGGCAAAGACAGAAGTAAAGAAATTCATTTACCTGGAAAAACTCCTACAAGTTTAGCAGCAGATTCATTATTTGGATCAGGCAATGACAGAACCAACAGAGCAAATAATAAATACTATTTAAGTGAACACAATTTACCATGGGCAATTTTAACTCCTGAGAGATTTGATTACCCAATCGAACGAGTTGATATAGTAAATGCACATTTAAAATTTGCATCATGGGCACAAAGCAATGGCACATTATTTCCTGATTGGTATAAAGCAAATTCAGGTTATAGAGACAATACAAAAATTTACAATAAGCCTTAAAATTTATTTCAAGGAATTAGAAGCCGCTTCAATTTAATTGGAGCGGCTTTTTTAGTGCTCTTATTTTGAGTATCATTATTCCTGATTTGAAAATAATGCAGATTTTTTTCCTGTTTTGGGATGTATTAATTGTATTGAAAATTGTTAAGTGGCTGATTATTAAGTTTTTTTGTATTTGGCATTTTCTTAGCTATTACCTAATAGTTATAAATATCATGAAAAAAATATCATTAATTTTAGTTGCAGGTATCCTTAGTTTAGCATCTTGCAAAAAAGACCTTGAAAAGAAATTTGAACCAGGTCAGGATACTACAGGAGAAGTTAAAGTTAGTAAAATGTCGGAAATTAAAGTTCCTGCAAACTTCAAATGGGAATTAACTAAAGCTGTTTCAGTAAAAGTTAATTTAGAAGACAATTCATTCGGTGCTTTAAAGCATAAAATTCAGATTTTTTTAGAAGATCCTTCAAATAAAGGAATTTCGTTGGCAGAAGGTGCTTTATCATTGGCTCAAGAATTTGAATCAACAGTTGCAGTTCCTTCAGCTACTAAAGAATTATTCGTAGTAAGAACAGCTCCTGATAATTCAAAAATGATTGAAAAAGTAACAATCTCAGGAACAAATTCAATTTTGTTAAATATCAAACCTGTATTAAAGAAAACAAATTCTTTAGGCAAATCGGCTGGTCCTGATTGTACTACAGGTTGTGGAACATCAATAAACAATCCTACAGGAAACTTAACTTACTCAGCCGGTGTAACTTGTTTAACTGGTTCGGTTAGTATTAATAACTTAACTCTTCAGAATAATGCTATCGTTCGTATTTGTGGAACTGGTTCTATAAATAATATAAATTTTAATGGAACATCTTCATCACAATTAATTTTCACTTCAACCGCTAATATTAACTTTACAAGCAGTATGCCTGTTGATGGTAATTTAATCAATTATGGTACCATTACTTCAGATGCCAATGCAAATATCAATATCAATTCAACCGGTGTTTTTACTAATCATGGAACTGTAATGGCTGGAAAAAACTTTAACCCGAATGGCTCTTCTGTTATTGTTAATAATGGTTTAATTGATGTAGCTAATAAATTATTAAACAGTTCAGGATGTGATTTTACAAATAATTGTAAATTAATTATTCATGATGATTTTGATAACAATGGTTTATTTAAAAACTATGGCTATATCAAATGTTTTGAAGAAGCAACTATTCAAGGTGGTAGCAACAATGAGTTTAAGCAATATAATGGTGCTATGTTATCAACCAAAGATATTCAGGTGAATGGCACAATAACAGGATTTGGAACTTCTTCATTAATCAAAGTAACTGGACAGTCAAAAGGAAATTCACAAGGATTAGTTAATGGAGCACAGTCGTATTGTGATGCGAATGGAATCGAAGGTCCTTGGAATGCAACAATCGGTGGTGGAGCAATACAGTCATGTTCATTAAACATTGCAGTAACAGCATGTAATCCTGAAGGAAACGGAACAGGTCCAAATCCAAATCCTGATACAGATGGTGATGGTGTAATTGATGCAAGTGATTGTTATCCTTCAGATCCAAACAAAGCATTTTGTAATGCAGTACCAACCGGAACATTGGCATTCGAAGACCAATGGCCTTTCACAGGTGACTATGATATGAATGATGTTGTTGTATCTTATAACTACAATGTAGTAACCAATGCAGCAAACAATGTAGTAAGAGTAGAAGCAACTTATGTTTTAAGAGCAACTGGTGGTTCATTCAGAAACGGATTTGCAGTTCAATTCCCAGTAGATAGAAACAAAGTAAGTGGTGTAACAGGTGCAACATTAGAAGCCGGACAAACAAAAGCAGTATTGGTAATATTTAATGATATGCACCAACATAATTCAGCTTGGAATACAGTTCCATCTGCTACAACTAGTCCTGCAACAACATTTACAGTATCGTTTAATATAACAGATGGTCCAAGTTTAGCAACATTCGGATTAGGAGCTTACAATCCATTTATCTGGAATGGCACAGCTGGTTTTGGTAGAGGATATGAAATTCATTTACCTGGACAATTACCAACAGATTTAGCAAATGGTTCATTGTTTACCACAGGTAGAGATGGTTCAAATATCAGCACTGGTGATACTTATGTAACAAACAATGGTAGATTCCCATGGGCAATCAATATCCCAGCAAGTTTCGATTATCCAATTGAAAAAGCAGATATCAATACAGCCTATACAAAGTTTGCAACTTGGGTTACAAGCGGAGGAAGTTCATTTAGTAACTGGTACACAAATACCTCAGGTTATAGAAATATTGCTAATATCTATTAGCAGAAGTAGGAGGGTTTAGTGATTTTTACCTTCCACTTGTTTTATCTAAAGTAAAAAAACTCCGGCCTTCATGGTGGTCGGAGTTTTTTGAAATTCCAAAAAGATGTCCCATTTTGGGATAATTTGAAATTTCGAGTTTTTTTGTAAAATGCTGATTGTAAAAGTTTTACTTTCTTTGGCATGCATTTGGCCCTATCTATGCAAAACCAAGGAAATGAAAAATTTAATTTATATACTATTTGCATTTTTAATACTAGCAGTTTCTTGTAAAAGAGAATTGCCGGTAGAGCCAAACGCAACAAATGTTGATGGTTCTATTAAGGTAGAAAAAATGTCAGATATCAAAGTTCCAAAAGATTTCAATTGGAGTTTGAGCAAAACTGTTCAATTAGACATCACTTTAGAAGATGCAACTTTTGGTGTTTACAACCATAAAATACAAGTCTTTACTTCTGATCCTTCATTAAATACTAATCCTATTGTTAGTGGAAGTATTTCAACCATTTTGCCTTTTCAAGTTAGTTTAAATGTATTGAGTTCATTAAGCGATTTATATATCGTTAGAACTGCTCCTGATAATTCAAAAGTTATCGAAAAGGTAAAAATATCAACTAACAATTCTATTAAATATACCATCAAATCGGGTTTAAAAAAGACAACTAATTTAGGTAAATCAGGAAGTCCTGATTGTAATAGCGGTTGTACACAAACAATTTCAACAAACAATTCGAATATCACTTCAAATACTGGAGATGTAATTTGTGTAACAGGAAACAATATCACCATTGGATTTAACGCAAATGGTGGAACAATCAGAATTTGTGGAACTAATGTAACTGTACAAAATGCCAATTTAAACAATGCTTCATCATTAATAGTTACTGCTACTGCAAGTGTTTCGTTTGCTAGTTTAAATTTAAATGGTACCAATACTTCCTTCAAAAATTGGGGAACTGTGAGTATGTCGAATTCATTTACTCCAGGTGGAAGTGTTACCAACGATGGTACAATCAATGCCGGTAGTGATTATAATTTGAATTCACAATCGAATACCTCTAACAATGGAACAATAAATATTACCCAAAGCATGAATGTAAACGGAAGTTCTATTGTTACCAATAATGGTTCTATAACAGCTTCAAATAATTTTAAAGTAAATGGCACTGCATCATTTATAAATAATTGCAAACTTTGGGTTAAAAAGGAGTTTCAAAACAATAGCATTTTTAAAAATTACAGTTATGTAAGAGTCGACATGGAATCAAAAATCAATGGAGGTTCTGAATTGGGATTGTATAATGGTGCTATGTTTAAAACTAAAGACATTACTGTTAACGGAACAATTAAAGGTTACAATTCTACATCATTGGTAAAAGTAATAAACAAAACTGTTATTAATGGTGGCGGTTTGATTACAAATGCTCTTCAGTTTTGTGATGACAATGGCATTGAAACCAACAATGGTTCAATAAATAATGGTGCTGTTTTGGCTTGTGGAATTTATATAGCAAGTGGTGCTTGTAATCCTGAAGGAAATGGAACTCCATCTTGCATTGATACAGATAATGATGGTGTTTGTGATGCGAACGATTGTTATCCTAATGATCCTGCAAAAGCATATTGCAATACTGTTGCTACTAGTACTTTGGCTTTCGAAGACCAATGGCCTTATACCGGTGATTACGATATGAACGATGTTGTGATTTCTTATAACTATACCATTGTAAGTAATGCAACAAATAATGTAGTAAGGGTTGAAGCTAATTTCGTTTTAAAAGCTACAGGTGGTGCATATAACAATGGATTTGCAGTTCAATTTCCGGTTGAAAGAAACAAAGTAAGTGGTGTAACTGGTGCAACATTAGAAGCCGGACAATCAAAAGCAGTATTGGTTCTTTTTAATGATATGCGTGCTTTAATGAATGGATGGAATACCTTTCCTAATTCTGGACAAAGTCCAAATGTAAATTTCAATATTGCTTTTAATATCACTAATGGTCCTACTTTAAACGTTTTTGGTTTAGGTTCATATAATCCTTTTATCTGGAACGGAACTGCCGGATTTGGTAGGGGATATGAAATACATTTACCTGGTCAATTACCTACAGACTTAGCTAATACCGCTTTGTTTGGAACAAAACAGGATGGTTCAAACCTCAATACAAATGATACTTATGTTTCGAATAACGGCAGGTATCCATGGGCTATAAACATTCCTGCAGTTTTTGATTATCCAGTTGAAAAAGCTGATATTAATACTGCTTACAGTAAGTTCGCCAGCTGGGTAGTATCAGGCGGAACATTATTCACAGATTGGTACTCAAATGCAAGTGGATACAGAAACGCAGAAAATATTTATTAATTGAAAGAAGAATTAAATCGGCATTCCTTTCAAACAAAAATCCCCGTGCAAAACTTGCACGGGGATTTTTGTTTGAAAGACTTTGGCCATTGGCTTTTCGCTTTTGGCTTTTAATTTTAGTAAGTAAAACCTACATTTATACTAAGCAAGATTTAAAGACCGGTCAACGTAATTTAGGCTTTTACACAACCGCCAACCGCCAACCGCCAACCGCCAACCGCCAACCGCCTCTTAAATTACAAACTCCGATTTAAATCCATCATAACTAGGATTTACACAAAATACAGGAACATTTCCTGAATCATTTACGATTTGTTGAGCATAAGTTTCAATCACATATTCACGAATTGATTTGTCCTCCTGCTGAGTCATAATCATAATCAAATCCGCTAATTTAGTTTCTGCAAAATCAAGTGTTTTACGAGCGAAATCACTGCTGCTATCAACTACGGTTTCAGAATGACTAATTCCGTTTTCATCCAACAATAATTGAATTTGTTTTAGGTTAGCCATTAATTTATTGTTCAAAAATTCATCACCAACATTATAAGTTAAAATGTGAATGGTTGATTTATATGATTTACCTAAATGTATAGCCCATTTAACTTTTTGTTTTGATTCTGATGATAAGTCTAATGGGAAAATAATGTTCTTATAAGCATTTGGATTTTTGTCAGTTTTAACAACAATTACCGGCATTGAGCTATAGCTGATTACTCTACTTGCATTGCTACCAATAATTCTTTCTGTTCCACTTGCACCATGTGTTCCCATGATGATACAATCGCAACCAAATTCTTCAGCAGTTTCAATTACTGTTCTATAAATTTTGCCTGATCTAACATCAACTTTACATACAATTCCGTATTTGTTTTGAATTTCAGCAGCCTTTTCTTTTAAACGTCCCATTAATGCCTCTTTTGCAAGGTTTTCTTTGGTGTCGTTTTTGCTGAAACTAAAAATATTACTTAGAAAATCTTCTTCTAAAATACTTAACAGAACTAAGTCATTGTCAAAGTGTTTGGCAATTTGTGCAGCATGTGCTAATGCGTTAAGAGAGATTTCCGAAAAATCTATCGGAACCAACATGATGTTTTTCTTTTTTTCCATAAAGCTTGGTTTAATTTGATTACAAATGTAATTGAATTAATTTACAGCCTTATTCCTTTCTTTTATGAATTATATAATTCCTGAATCTGAGCTGGTTTTAAATCCTGATGGCTCAGTTTATCATTTAAATTTACTGCCTGAGGATGTGGCAGATACAGTGTTTTTGGTGGGTGATCCGGATAGGGTAAATGAGGTGTCTAGGTACTTTGATTCCATCGAATTAAAAAAACATAAAAGAGAGTTCGTTACACATACCGGATGCATAGGCTCCAAGCGGCTTACAGTGCTTTCTACAGGCATTGGTACCGATAATATTGATATTGTGCTCAATGAACTCGATGCTTTAATTCATGTAAACCTTAAAACCAGAGAAATTATTCAAAATGCACGCAAATTGAACCTCATTCGAATTGGAACTTCTGGTGCTTTGCAAAAAAATATTCCTGTTGATTCAATTTTGATTTCAAAAGCGGGTTTAGGACTTGATAATTTATTGTGGTACTATAAAATTAATCCTGATAAAGATTTTAGAACTTATGGTTCAAAATTGGGACTCGATTTTGTTTGGCCTTACCAATTTAATTGTGCTGATGAATTAGAATCGAAATTTCCTGCTGAAATTACCAGAGGACTTACTGCAACCTGCTCCGGATTTTATGCGCCACAAGGAAGAATGTTAAGAATGCCAATTACAGAACCCGATTTTATTGCTAAATTATCTTCAATAGATTTTGATGGACAAAAAGTAACCAATTTTGAAATGGAAACTGCTGCCATTTTTGGCTTGTCGAAATTGTTTGGTTTTAATGCATTGGCAGTAAATGCAATTGTGGCAAACAGAATCACACATGAATTCAGCCATGATCCGCATAAAACAATTGATGCTACAATTAAATTAGTTCTGGAATCTGTTTGTAAATAATGGCTGGTATCGAAAGTAGTTTGGATGAAAAAATGCATGCACTTGCCCTGAAATTAATTCCGGGTGTAGGTGATATTATTGCAAAATCTCTTGTATTGTTTTTTGGTTCTGCAAAAGAAGTTTTTAAGAAATCAGCGGCACAATTGGTTAAAGTACCAGGCATCGGACCACAAACTGCAGCTGATATCATAAAAAAGAAAGATTTATCAAAAGCAGAAAGGGAATTTGATTTTATTCAAAAGAACAATATTCATGTCTTTTATTTTTTAGATGATAACTATCCTTCACGATTAAAATCCATTCCTGATTCACCCATTATTTTTTTTGGTGATGGAAATTTAAACCTCAATCCGGCTAGAATATTAGCCATTGTTGGTACAAGAAAGTGCAGTGAATACGGTAAAGAATTATGCGAAAAACTGGTTGATTCTGTTAAAGATCAATCATGTTTAATCATAAGTGGATTGGCTTTGGGCATTGATACAGCTGCTCATAAATTTGCTGTTGATTTAAATGTTCCAACCATTGGCGTTTTGGGAAGTGGCTTGAAGAAATTATATCCATATCAAAACAAAAACTTAGCCGAACAAATGAAACAGAATGGAGGATTGTTAACTGAATTTATATCCAATACTCCACCCGATGCAGAAAATTTTCCGAAAAGAAACAGAATTGTTGCAGGCATGTGTGATGCACTCGTGGTTGTTGAAACTGCAATAAAAGGTGGAGCTAAAATCACTGCCGAAATTGCCAATTCTTATAACAAAGATGTGATGGCGTTTCCAGGTCGACCAAACGATGAATATTCATTGGGATGTAACCAGTTGATTAGAGAAAATAAAGCGATTCTTATTAATTCACCTGATGATTTACTCAAAGATTTAGGTTGGAAAAGTAAGAGTTCAAAACCCATTCAACATTCGCTTTTTTTAGAATTAAATGAGGAAGAAGGTAAAATCATAGAAGTTCTAAGGCAGAAAAAATCGGTAGCAATTGATGATTTGGCTTTTGCTTTAAAAATGGACCAAAGTTATTTGAGTTTAAAACTGCTTGAATTGGAATTTTCTGGCTTTTTAAGAGCATTGCCCGGAAAATGTTATGAATTAAGGTAATGTTCATTAGGCTTTTTCTATTCCTTTCTCTTGATTTGCTGCATGAGAAAAATTATT
>JBMLOK010000043.1:0-1632 GCA_049243005.1 Bacteroidia bacterium
GGATTTCCTGAATCTTTCAATCCTTCTTCAAATTGAAAAAAATCTGATTTGCTAAGTCTGTTTAAATGAGTAAAGTATTCTTTCTTGCCTAATCTTTTTTTCAAATAGGTAATCTCTTCCTTATTTAATCCAAATAGAGTTAAATCCGATTTTTCATTAATTAAATTTATACTGCTTACTTGAGCCGAACTTGATTTTGATATTTTGAATTCCATAATTGAACAATTTTTGCAAAAATAGGCTTTTATCAGCCCTAATCAATTAATATTAATTTGAGAAAAGGGCAAAAAAAAATGGACTAAAATTTTAGTCCATTTTTTTTCTAAGTTTTTGAATTACTTCTTTTTAGGTTTAGCTTTTGCTGGTTTTTCAGTTTTAGCTTCTGCCTTTTTTTCTTCAGTTGCTTCAACTTTACAATGTCCACAAGGACCAAATCCTGCTTTTTTTGCAGCAGCCAATTCCATTCCTTTTTTACCTGTTTTTACCAGGTCACAATTTTTTGCATGGTACTTTTTGCCTTTATCAGTTACATAAACTGTTTGTGCATTTAAGTTCATGATGCCACTGAATAAAATCAGAGCAAATACAAGGATAAACTTTTGTAATGTTTTCATATTTTTTGGATTGATTCATCAAATAAAATGAAATAAACTCAGACTTCTTGAATATTTATTTACAGTAATATCTGTATTTTTTACTTTTTAGGAATGCCGGAATAAATATTTAATTTGATATTAAATTACTGCTTCAAAATCCTTCTCTTTGTAACATGTCGGAATTGGTAAAAGCAAAGAAAAATTTAGGTCAGCACTTTTTAAATGATAAAAACATTGCCTTTAATATTGTTGATGGCTTATTAAGTCATTCGAATGTTGAGGATATTTTAGAAGTTGGACCAGGTATGGGAGTGCTTACTAATTATTTGTTAAATGCATCTGAAAGGAAGATTTGGGCGGCTGAAATTGACCATGAATCTATCCTATACCTCCAAAAAAATTACCCCAAATTGGAGAATCGTCTCTTGGAAAAGAGTTTTTTGGATTTGAATTTCACGGATTATTTCCAATCTGAATTAGTTGTTATTGGAAACTTTCCTTACAATATATCATCCCAAATAGTTTTTAAAGTTTTAGATAACAAAGAATTAATTCCAATGCTGGTGGGCATGTTCCAAAAAGAAGTGGCTGAGCGATTAAGTGCAAAACCTGGCGGAAAGGAATACGGAATTATTTCGGTTATAACACAGGCATATTATCAGGTTGATTATCTTTTTACTGTTCATGAAGATGTTTTTACTCCGCCTCCTAAAGTAAAATCAGGTGTAATTAGAATGACTCGTAAATCTGAAATTCCGAATTGCAATCAGACATTATTAAAAACAGTTGTTAAAACTGCATTTAATCAAAGAAGGAAAAAATTACGTAATGCCATTTCAAGCTTTGGTATAAATGATGAACAATTGGGTTTATTTGCAGGCAAAAGAGCAGAGGAACTATCTCTACAGGATTTTGTTGATTTAACTAATTTAGTTCAGGAAAAGGGCCAATGGAAAAAAGACAAGTAGACAAAAACTTAATCAAACAAATAAAAAAGTGGATACATGAAGGTACTAATAATGATATTGGTATGCTT
>JBMLOK010000044.1:0-1487 GCA_049243005.1 Bacteroidia bacterium
AATACTTCATCCAAAGGAATACCTTCAGCAAACTCATTTCTTTTATGCTGGAGGAATTGGGGATCTCTGTTCAATTCCTCTAAACCTTTCCAGTAACTATTTTTATTTTCCATTGAGCTTTGTTTTCGTTTAGAAATCGCTGTGAGCGAAAGTTTAATTGATTAATAGTGACATTTACCGCATTCTAATCCACCATTCTGAGCTACGGTTACCATTTCTTTACCTTCAGCTTTTAAGTTAGCATGAAGTTTTTCGTAGTAATCATTATTAGCCACATCAACTTTTGCTTCTCTGTGGCAATTGATACACCATCCCATTTGTAAACTTCTTTGTTGAGAAACAACAGCCATAGTTTCAATAGGACCATGACAAGCTTGACATTCAACTTTACCGATTTTTACGTGTTGAGCATGATTGAAATAAGCATGATCAGGTAAGTTGTGAATGCGAACCCATTTAATTGGTTTCTTTTCTTTGCTTGCATCATATACACGTTTTTCAGCATCCCATGCAACTGCATCATAAATTTTTTGGATTTCAGGAGAAACTGAACCATTGTATTTAGCAGAAGCTGTAACATGCATATGACAATTCATACAAGTACTTGGTGAAGGAATTGAAGCTTGTTTTCCTTTGTCAGCACCGTTATGGCAATACAAACAGTTAATTTTGTAAGTACCGGCATGTAATTCATGTGAATATTTAATTGGTTGTTCAGGTGCATAACCTTTTTGAACTCCAATTTCTTTGTTACCGTAGTCAAAACCAAGTAATCCAAAAACTACCATGAAAATGATTGAAACCAATAATGTTCCAACAACCGGATGTTTTTTGAATAATTTGTAACGGAAATCAGATTTGTCTTCTTTCCAGCTAATGTTTTCAGCTTTTTCTTCAGCAGCTTCTTCAGGGAATTTTTGAGCATGTAACTCTTCAACTACCTTTTTCAAGCGATAAAGGATGAAAGCAATCATTAATAAGATTGCAGCCATTACCATTAAAGCGATAAAAGTTGTTTCTGTGTAGAAACCACTTCCTGAGTTAGTAGTTGCTGCGCTAGGTGTTTCCACTGACGCACCTGCAGTTTGAGGAGCTGCAGCAGGAGCTTCGCTTTCTTTTTTAATGTAATCAACAATACTAGTTAATTCAGCATCTGATAATTGTTCGAATGAAGTCATAACTGACTCATTGTTTTCCTTGTACAATTGAACAGCTGTTGGATCACCTGCCTTTACCATTGCTTGTGAATTTTTGATCCACTTGAGCAGCCATTTTTCATCACGGCGCTTATGGACATCCTTTAAGGCGGGGCCTACAATTTTTTCACCGATGGCATGGCATGCGGTACAATTAGCTTTGAAGAGCTTTTCTCCTTCAGCCGCATCTGCGAAGGCTGAGTTTAAGGAGAAGATAAAAATTACAACAAATGCAAGTAATTGATGAAGCTTCATTTAAATAATGATTTTCTGTGTTTACTTGTGTTCTGT
>JBMLOK010000045.1:0-2098 GCA_049243005.1 Bacteroidia bacterium
AGAAATAGAAAGATTAGATAAAGATATTGAATTAGTAGTGGACTTAGTTAAACTAAATCAGAATCTAAGTGAAATTATTCCCATTATTCGAAATAGTAATGGCTTAGAATCTGTAGAACATAAAATAGCAAAACGATTTAATCTTAAAACAGAACACATTCGCGAATTTTTAGATCTGGAATTACCGGAAGTCTCGGGTGTAAATTTTAGTATGGTTCTTGAAACATTAAACAGGCAAAAAGCCTTATTTCAAGACGTTTTAAATGATTTCAAGAATTAGACAAATTAATTGAGCCCGAAGTAAAATTGTATCAGTTAAAGCAGACTCATGAATTGCTTTCAAACAATAGCAACATATTTAAAATTCAAAATCCATCATTTATCATTCAAAATTTACTATTATTAAAGTAAGAATGAAAATTGCCACATGGAATTTAGAACGACCAACTAATCAATCATCAAGGTTGACAAATATCCAGGATATTCTAATTGCTTTGGATGCTGATATAATTATCCTTACTGAAACAAATAAGTTTATTGATTTAGGTCCCAAGTCTTATTCTTATCATTCATCAAGTTTATATAATCCGATGTATAAGGCAGGGGAGTTTAGATCAAGCATCTATTCAAAATACCCATCCTTGGTTAAAATCAAAACGTTTAATGAAGAAACATCCATTTGTGAAGTTCTTGATACACCAATTGGAAACATAGCTGTATATGCAACAATAATCGGAATTTATGGCAATAGGCATCCTAACTTTAAAACGGATCTTGAATTACAATTACAGGATTTCAAAAGTATCGGAACTCAATATCCAATTTGTATTGCAGGTGATTTCAATATCTCATTTATTGATAACTATTATTATACAAAAAAGGCTAGGGATAAGTTGAATAATAGTTTTAATGAATTAGGTTTGATAAATCTCACAGACAAGGTTCAGAATAATATTGACCATATCGTTATTTCAAAACAATTGCTTAATGTTTCAAAAGTTAATTGTCATGTTTGGAATCTAGATAAAAAACTAAGCGATCATATCGGTGTCATGGTTGACTTAATATAAGGCGAGCACTTTCGAAATTATGAAACGAGTTTAACTAAAAACAATTTCCATTCAAATTTGAAAACAAAGTGTAATATCAAGCTATCTAATCACAGGTAATTTTCATCCTTACAAAATCGTTAAACATTTGTTGTTTGTCTGGGGCGAAATTTATTGGCGAATTGATTTCAAATATTGAAATAATCGAAGCTTTTTTATTGAATGAAATTTAAATTTATTACGATTGATAGAAATTACTCATCAAAGGAATTGCAAGCCAAATGCCAAAGCCAATGGCCAAAAGCTGTCCTTGATGTTCACTAAACTAAACAATCAACGATTAAATTCACATTAAGGAGTTTAAATTTATCGGATTTTTTTCGAATTCAACTACCTTTGCCTAAATTGTATAGCATGAAAAGAAAAAGAATTGTATTTGGTTTAATTTCAGCCTCAGCACTGGTTGTTGCCGGATTTTTACTGCTTACTTTTCCTCCTCATCGTGCCATTAGCAAAGTTGCAAAAAATGCAAAAGCTCTCATGTATCCTGGTTTTGGTATTTGGTTACCACCTGATTATGAGGTGCATGGAATAGATGTTTCTAGACACCAAAGAAAAATTGATTGGGAATCTGTAAGTGAGCATACACACAATAATGTTGGAATCAATTTCGCATTTATTAAGGCTTCAGAAGGTAGAACTATCAGAGATAATTATTTCAGCGAAAATTGGAAAGCAGCTAAAGACAACAATATTTTAAGAGGAGCATACCATTTCTTTCGTCCACATTTAACTCCGGAAGAACAATTTTCATTGTTTAAATCACAGGTTAAACTTGAAAAAGAAGATTTACCTCCGGTACTTGATGTTGAATTAAGAGGAAATTGTCCGCCTGCTCGTTTAAAGAAAAATGTAAAAAGATGGCTCGTTATGGCCGAAAAGCAATATGGAGTAAAACCAATTTTGTATACTTCCTATTCTTTTTACAAACATTATTTCTCAGGAAAAGAGTTTAAAGAATACCATTTATGGATTGCACATTATGCAAC
>JBMLOK010000046.1:0-16960 GCA_049243005.1 Bacteroidia bacterium
AATATGATAAGAAGCAGTTCCACAAGAGTCAACAATAAAACTTGAAGACAAATGATTCAATTCAAGTTGTTTTAAAAAAAGGGCCTCAGCCAAAGGTGAACGGCAAATATTACCTAAACAAACAAATAGTACTTTTATCATACGAATTTTTACTGCAATGATATAGCTTTGTGAATAATGCGCTTTGCTGTACTTTTAATAATTAGTGTTTTTATTTCAACTAAGGTTGATGCCCAAATGAAGGGTTATGGACTTGAACCTTTTGTTGGAATCCATTTTGCAGCTAATGTTATTGACAAAACAGGGGCAAACATGAATGGCTATTGTGGGGGAATTGATTTAAAGTTTTTTCTAAATCAAAAAAGACCAAATTTATTCAATGAGTTATACCATAATCCTGATTTAAGTTTAAATTTCAGATTATGTAAACTAAACAATACCGATACTTTTGGATATTCTATTGCTATTTTCCCTCAAATTGAAATCCCCATCAAAAAAAACTCCAAGTACTGCCTTTCTGCTAAAATTGGATATGGTTTGAATTTTAATACAGAACAATATGATTTCCATAAAAACTTTGATAACAGAGCAATTGTAAGTCCTGTAAATTTCGCTTTAGATGCCGGTTTAATTTTAAACTACCGATTGAATTCTAACAATGAAATTGGAATCTACGGTGGATTATACCATGTTTCTAATGGAAGCCTTAAAATGCCAAATGGAGGAATAAATGTAGTTTATACTGGATTGAGTTATCGTTATCATTTCGAAAAATACCTCGACTTCAAATACAAACCCATCGTAAAAAATAAAGCTTATGAATCAAAGTATATTTATACGATTTATTTAGCTACCGGGTATAGGGAAATAGCTTATTTCACCTCAACAAAATCGTTCTGGGTAGGAAGTTTAAACCAACAAGTTACAAGAAAGATTAGCAGCTTATACCAATTAGGAATTACCGGCGATATTTTTTACGATGCCTCTCCTGCTATTTGGGAAAATAGTTTAAGAACTTTAAAGTCAATCCAAACAAAAGAAAAACTGCATTTAGGATTGGGCTTTTACCAACAATTTGATATTGGAAGGTTCTTTCTTCCCTTTTCTGCTAATATTTATCTAACAAAGGTAAGCAGACCTTTTTATATCAAATTTGGTTTAGGATATCAATTATCCAAAAAATGGAGTATTGGCAGTTTTTTCAAAGGTGGGATAAAAAATGGTTCAAAATTGGATAGTGATTTTATGGAATGGAGTTTAGGTTATTCAATAAATAGATAGTTTTATCTTTCACTTGCGTATCTAACAAAATCAATAGTTTGCAAAGAAAAAAACTGAGTTCCTTTTTTCTTTTTTAGTGTAAAATTTCTACTAAAATCACCTTGACCATTTTTACCGAATGCAACAAAATCGAATGCATTTTGAGTTTCAACTAAAGGCACTCTTGAGTAGTTAATTGAATGAGGCAATAATTGCCAATTTCTTGTATCTGCTTGTTCAGAAATTGCACCGTAAATACTTGCAGCCAAAGCCAATCCATCCTTTTTTTCTTTTCCAGCTTTATAAACAACAATTTGTTTTAGTGCTGCCCTCAATAAAGCTTCACCTAATTCTTTTGTCATTCGATCTTCAAGACTTTTATAAGCAATAGCATTTACGTCTTCAACAATTTGAAAATCGAAACTTTTATTATTATACTTCAATATTGCCTTTTGATAATAAGGTTCACGACTTACATATTTCGGTAAAGCAAGCCTAAAAAATCTCATGTCCAACAAGTCTTTCTTATCGTCATTATTATCTACCTTATAAGGAAAGTTTATTCCTAAATCATGGTTCACAATCTGAACCCAACCATTATTGCCAGGTAATATTGAAAAATTAAAACTGTTTTGTTCTTTGATAGGACCTAAACCATTGTTCCAAAAAAACACAATTGAGTTTGAAAGCAAATCTGTTGATTTATTAAATTTCAAACCGAACTTAACTTCGTATTGTTTCTGTTCTTCAAAAAATCCATTTAAAAAGGCCGTTCTAATTAAATCGAGCTTAAGTTGTTTAGGAACCGGAGTTCCAAGAAGTTTCTGATAATCCTCTTCATAAACCTGATAGGCATTTTTATATGCAATATATGCATCATTATATTCACCTTTTGAATCATATATAATACCAAGCAAATTATGAGCAAAAGCATCTCTTTTATATTTATTTGCTGATTTATATTTATCAGTATTTTTCTGCATTTTCTGAAGCATCCTTTTTGCTTCTATAAGGGCTGCATCACTATCTCCAATCATTAAGTAATTTAATGCGCCATAATAGTGAATTAAAACCTGCTCAAAATCTTCACCGGCATAAGTTGTAACATTTTTATTTGTTAAAAATGATGCTATTTGTTGGGTATATTTTTTCTCAAAATCTTCAACAAAATAATCTGCTTTTCGGAAATAGGTAATGCTACTATCATACTTTTGGTTCATCCATAAAACAGTTCCTTTATTTAAATAAAACAATAACCTGTTTTTTTGAACTTTTTCGAATTTTACATCATCCGATAAAATCTTTTCAGCTACTTCAAAATTACTTTTATAAACAGCATTCATTAAAGCTTCATTCTTTTGATAATAAGTTGCACAAGAACTCATCATCAAAAGAATGAATACTAAAAAGATTTTTATAATATGAAAGAACCTTAGCATTTAAGATTTAGTTTTTAACGAATTTTTTGATTTGTTTTTCACCTATCCAAACTTTTTCATTTGTTTCTAAATCAGTTAACTCCAGATTAATCTGGTAAGAAACAACTTTTTGATTTTTAAATTCATCAACAATAGAAGTAATTACTCCACTCATGATAAAATCAGCACCTTTTTCTTTGCCCCATTTTTTGCGACTTTCTTCACTGGCAAAAGTTTGTTGGTCGTTTCTTTCATCTCTAGCTTCTACCCTTGCATCTCCACTTTGAACAACACTTACTGTTCCAGAGTTAATAAACGAACGCTCCATATTTTTAATAAAATTGGTGGCATCAATATGTTCTGAAGTCTTATTTTTTACCTGTCCTATAATAACTGTTGGTTTCTTGCCGAATTTATTTTCGAAATTGATTCTCCAAGGTCTATCTAAAACATCCTTAATCATTTCTTCTGCTACAAGTTTCGAATCAGTATCATTCCATCTACCACTTAAATCAACAACTTGATTTGGATCGATACGTTGAACCTGTCTTTTAGGAGTACAATTTGTAAATGAGATTGCAGCAAATAGAATTGCCGAAAAAAATAGTTTTTTCATAATTTTTATACTTTATCAATTTTAGTCAAATTTCATTCCAAAACATTTCTTTAAAAATAAATAACAAGTTTTTTTAAAGCAAAAGGCAATATTTGTATTTAAGTGGGAAAATAAAATCACTTAAATTAAGTTTCACCTTGACAATTGTCCAAAACAAAAAACATTTGAAAAACCTATTTTACGCTTTATTGCTGATTTTAATTTCATGTTCGTCTTCTGAAAAATTTACACTAAAAAAAGAAGGTTCTGATATTATTTTAAATGGACCTGTGGAAAAATCATATTTGAACAATCCTAAGCTTTTTCCTTGGTTTTATTATGGTTACAAAGCTTATCAGCCAAAAGATTCAATTCTTAATTTACTAAAACCGGAAGTATCAAAACTTGGATTTTTGATTTTTGCAGGTTCATGGTGTGGTGATACCCAGAAAGAAATTCCTGCATTTTATAAAGTGGCCGATTTAATTGGAGTGAAAGACAATCAGATTCAACTCATTATGGTTGATAGAAACAAGCAAACTCATTTTATAAAAACTTCTGTTTTAGGAATTAAACCAGTTCCATGTATAATAATTTATAAAGATAGCGTTGAGATAGGCCGTTTCATTGAATCAAGTAAATTATCAATGGAAGAGGATTTATATCAAATTATAAATCAACATTAATCGAATAAAAATATATCTGTTTAGTTCATTTCATCTACTTTTGCAGCAAAATGATTCAAAAGCCATTAATTTTAATTTCAAATGATGATGGGATTACAGCTCCAGGCATCAGAGCATTAGTAGAAGCTGTGAAAGATCTGGGTGAAGTAATTGTAGTTGCACCTGATAGTCCTCAAAGCGCTATGGGACATGCAGTTACTATTTCAAAACCTCTAAGATTAGAAGAAACTAAACATTTTGAAGGTATCCGATCATTTCATTGTAGTGGAACACCGGCCGATTGCGTTAAAATAGCTGTTGATAAAGTAATGCACAGAAAACCTGACTTATTACTTTCAGGAATTAACCATGGTTCAAATAGTTCAATAAACGTTATTTATTCAGGAACGATGAGTGCAGCGATGGAAGGTGCAATTGAAGGAATTCCTTCTGCCGGATTTAGTTTATGCGATTTTTCTTATAATGGTGATTTTACTTTGGCTGCAGAAATTGCAAAAAAAACAGCTCAAAACATTTTAGAAAACGGACTTCCAAAAGGTGTTTTATTAAATGTAAATATCCCTAAAATCAAAAAAGATGAATTAAAAGGAATAAAAATTTGCAGGCAGGCTTTAGCAAAATGGGAAGAAGATTTTGATGAAAGAAAAGACCCAAATGGCAAACCATATTTTTGGCTAACAGGCAAATTTGTAAATTACGATAATGGAAATGATACAGATGAATGGGCTTTAGAAAATGGCTATGTTTCAATTGTTCCTGTTCAATTTGATTTAACAGCCCATAATGCTATAGCTTACTTAAACCAGTGGAATTTTAAACATGCAGATTAAAGATAACTTTTTTATTGGCTTTTTTCTTGGACTATTGGGTCCAAGTATTGGAATATTAGGCTTTTACTTATACAAATTCTCTTCCTATAATTTATTAGGATTTTTAGATTTATCCGTAAAAGAAAAATTACTTTCTCCCTTATTGAGTTTGTCATGTGTAATTAATCTTGGAGTTTTCTATTTATTCATTCATTACGAGAGATATTTGACCTCCAGAGGTATCATCTTCTCGACATTTTTATATGGGTTTACTATAGTAGTATTGAAATTTTTTCTTTAAAAACTATACAACTATCTGATAATTTGAACCTTAAACATTCAAATATTTTTATTAAATTCTACTTAAAATCCTCATTATTTTTGACAATGACTTTATTATCTTTGCAGTATGCGCAAAATTCTAATTTTACTGCTTTTCATAACTAATCAAGTATTTGCTCAAGAAATTATTAAACAACCAATTAAGGTTCTTGATAATCATTCTAACGACGTTAGTGCAGCAAGATTTTCTCCTGGAAAATTTAACATAATTGCTTCAGGCACATGGGATCAAAAAATAAATATATTCAATGCTGATAGTCCTTTTAACTTAATAAAAAGCTGGAAAGCACATGAAGCTTCTGTTAATTGTCTTGCTTTTAATTATACAGGAAGTTTATTGGCATCTGGAGGAAGAGATTTTCAGGTTCATATTTGGGATTCATTATATAGATTAGTTCCACTATTTGAAGATGCAAAAATTAGGCATGAAGCCAATATCAATTCATTAATGTTTGATAGAGGTGGAAAGTTTTTGTTCAGTGGATGTGAATCAGGAAAAATAATCATTTGGGATTTAGTTAGCAAAAAAGCTGTAAAGCAATTAAACACGGGTGTTTCCATTAATTGTTTTGCTCCATTTACTAATCCTTCTCAAATTTTTGTGGCGGGTGCTGAAACCAAAATTAAACTTCTAAATTTGGTTAATGGTCAAATAGTTAAAACTTTTGATGGACATACTGATATCATAAATTCAATTGCAATTAGTAAAAATTACAAGTATTTATTGAGTGGATCAAATGATAAAACTGCTAGGTTATGGGATTTAAAAACATTTAAACAAATAAGAATTCTTCCTGTAAATTGTTGGAAAGTTACTGCTGTTGCATTTTCAGATGATTCTAAATATTGTGTAACAGCTTGTAATGATGGTTCAATAAAAATCTGGGAAACAGAAACAGGTAAATTAATAAGTCAAGTTGAAGAACAGAATTATAATATTAGAGATATTTCATTTAATAAAAACGCAGATTTAATTTGTGCAGCAGCAATGATGAAAAATTCTGAAGAATACGGACCAAGAATTTTTAAATCAAAAATTCCGGTTCCTGCTAAAATTCAACCATCAAATCAATCAAAATTGCAAAAAGATTTTGATTCAATGTGGAAACCAAACCCGTTATCAAAAGAGGATTCATTGTTACTAAAACAAGGCAAAAATCCTTCATTACCAAATAATTCAAAATCGGGTAAAACGATACCAACTAAATTGGATACAGCACGGATTTATAAAACCCCAATGAATCCCGTAAAAAAATGACAATTAAACTCAAACAAACGTTAGTTTCTATAGTTAAGTATACAAAAGAAGCTTGCCTAACGCACGTTTAGGGGATTTCTTTTTTGAAACTAGTCTTTTACAAAAAGATTACTTTACTATATTGCAACGCATTTAAACCATACCGGAACCTCACAAAAAGTAAGCAAAATGAAGATTTTCAACTCATTAACAAAAAGTCTTTTCTTATTTTCACTATTATTCACCTTTGGATTTGACCTCAAAGCGCAATCAGCTGATGCAGGAAAAACCCTTTTTACTGCAAATTGTACAGCTTGTCATGCAATAAATGACAAAATAGTTGGTCCTGCTTTAAAGGATGTACACAAACGCAGAGAAGAAGCTTGGTTAGTGAAATGGATTAAAAATTCACAAGCAATGGTAAAAGCAGGAGATCCTGTTGCCGTTCAATTGTACAAAGAAAACAACGAAAGTGTTATGACATCTTTCGAAAATTTAAGCGATGTACAAGTAAAATCAATTATTGCCTACATAAAAGCAGAAAGTGAAGCTCCTGCAGCAGCGGCAACAGCAGCTGTGCCTGGCGATAATACAAAAACCAGCGTAAACAATGATTCAAATGAAAGTTTGGTATCATCAATCAACTGGTTATTATTGGTAATTACAATATTGTTAGTAACTGTCATAAGTTACGTATTCAGTATTTTAAATAGAATCGGTAAAATTCAAGGCAAAGAAGTTATTAACTGGACCAGTGTAAACGGTTTCTTATTATTAGCGTTCCTTGTTATTGGATTAATCGCTGCAATCTGGGAATTTGCAGTCCACAGTAAATTAACAGTATTTGCTGATGGTGCAGCCTCAGTTCATGGCGAAGAATATGATAACATGTTTATGATTACTTTAATCATAACAGGAGTAGTTTTTGTTATTACACAAATTCTTCTTTTCTGGTATGGTTTTAAGTATAAAAATGATGGTAAAAGAAAAGCGCTTTACTATCCTGATAATCACAAAATCGAATTATTATGGACAGTAGTTCCAGCCATCGTTTTAACAGTATTAGTTATTCGTGGACTTTTTGTTTGGAATGATATGATGTATTCTAAAGAAGAAAACCCAAGAAACGTAGAATTATTTGCTTATCAGTTTGGTTGGGATGCTAGAATTGCTGGTGCCGATAACAAATTAGGTGCTTATAATTTCCGCGAAGTAGGAAAAGCAAATGCTTTGGGTGTTGATCCTAAAGATGAAAAAGCTAAAGATGATATCATTGTTAAAGAACTTCACTTAGAAGTAAACAAACCTTATCATTTCTCGTTTAGATCTAAAGACGTAATTCATAGTGCTTATTTCCCACATTTCAGAGCTCAAATGAACGTAGTTCCTGGTTTACCAACACAGTTTTCATTTACTCCAAGTGTTACAACTGCCGAAATGAGAACTAAAACCGGAAAAGCAAATTTTGATTATGCTTTGTTATGTAATAAAATCTGCGGAAGCGCACATTACAGAATGAAAATGGTAATTATAGTTGATACTAAAGCTGATTATGAAAAATGGTTAAAATCTCAAAAGACTTTAGCCCAATCTACGCCTGTAGTAACTGAAAATACTGTTGCATTAAAATAAACCCAACCATCAAAAAAAGAAATAAAATCTAGTATATGAGCGATCACAATTTGCACACAAATCACGACGATCACGGACATCACGAAGAAACCTTCATCTCGAAGTATATCTTTAGCATGGACCACAAAATGATTGCCCGTCAATTCCTAATCACAGGAATTATCATGGGAACTCTTGGTATGTTGATGTCAATGATTTTCAGACTTCAATTAGCATACCCGGATATGAAATTCCCTTTCCTTGAAGGAATTTTAGGTCATTGGGGAAAAGATGGTAAATTAGACCCTAACTTTTATTTAGCATTAATTACAATCCATGGTACAATCATGGTATTCTTTGTACTTACAGCAGGATTAAGTGGAACATTTAGTAATTTATTAATTCCGCTTCAATTAGGTGCTAGAGATATGGCTTCACCATTTATGAACATGTTGTCATACTGGTTTTTCTTCGCCTCTTCTTGTGTTTTAGTATTCTCTTTATTTGTTGATGGTGGACCAGCTTCTGCAGGTTGGACAGTTTATCCTCCCCTATCAGCTTTACCTAAAGCCATTCCGGGATCCGGAGTTGGTATGACTCTTTGGTTGGTTTCAATGGTATTATTCATTGCATCTGCCTTACTTGGAGGTATCAATTACATTGCTACCATTCTAAACATGAGAACTAAAGGAATGAAAATGACACGTATGCCATTAACTATTTGGGCATTCTTTGTTACAGCAGTATTAGGTTTATTATCATTCCCAGTATTATTAGGTGGTTCTTTATTATTAATATTTGACAGAAGCTTTGGTACTTCATTCTATTTATCAGAAATCGTAGCTGAATTAGCAGGTGGAATTGAAAGAACCGGTGGTTCTCCAATTTTATTCCAACACTTATTCTGGTTCTTAGGTCACCCTGAAGTATACATCATTTTATTACCTGCATTAGGTATTACTTCTGAAGTAATTGCTACAAATTCTCGTAAACCAATTTTCGGTTACAGAGCAATGATTGGTTCTATTTTAGCTATCGGTGTATTAAGCTTTATAGTTTGGGGTCACCATATGTTTATTACTGGAATGAATCCATTCTTAGGTTCAGTATTCATGTTAGGTACCTTAATTATTGCTGTACCATCAGCGGTTAAAACATTCAATTATTTAGCTACACTTTGGCAAGGTAATTTGAATTTAACACCTGCTATGATGTTTGCTATTGGATTAGTTTCATTCTTTATCTCTGGCGGATTAACCGGTATTTACTTAGGAAATGCTGCACTAGATATCAATTTACACGATACATATTTTGTAGTAGCTCACTTCCATTTAGTAATGGGTAGTGCTGCGATATTTGGAATGATGAGTGGAATTTACCATTGGTATCCGAAATTGTTCGGAAGAATGATGAATGAAACTGCTGGTCATTTTCATTTCTGGTTAACTTTAATCTCTGCATATTGTGTATTCTTCCCAATGCACTTCATGGGATTAGCAGGTGTACCTAGAAGATATTATGCAAATACTGCTTATGACCAGTTCAATGTTTTCATTGATATGAATGAGTTTATTACAATTGCTGCATTATTAGGTGGAGCTGCACAATTAATTTTCTTAATTAACTTTTTCTATTCTGCTGTTAAAGGAAAACGTGCACCACAAAATCCATGGAAATCAAATACTTTGGAATGGACTGCTCCAGTTGAACATTTACATGGTAACTGGCCTGGAGAAATTCCTCATGTTTATCGTTGGGCTTATGATTACAGCAAACCTGGACATGATGATGATTTCATTCCTCAAAATGTTCCGGATAGAGACCAAATGGATCCGTTGGATGAGCCAACAAGCTTGCCTGAACCTAGTTTAACTAAAGTTCACCACGCTAGTACAGCTGAAGTAGCACATTAAAATATGTAAGTCGGTATTAACATAATACCGACTTACCTAATAAAAAAAAGTTGAACGCTGAAGAAAATTATATCATTAGATTTAGACGATTTGGTATTGCTACCATCATCGCAGTGTTCTTTCTCATATTTGTAGGTGGTTTAGTAAGAAGTACCGGAAGTGGCATGGGATGTCCGGATTGGCCAAAATGTTTTGGACAATTTATTCCTCCAACCGATATCTCTCAATTACCGGAAGATTATAAATCTAAATTTGCAGTTGCCGGAAAGGAAATTGCTGATTTTGATGTTTATAAAACTTGGATTGAGTATATAAATAGATTAATTGGAGTTGTTATCGGATTTTTCATTCTCCTTACTGTTGTTTTCGCTTTTCCATATTTGAAATCAGACAAGAAAATATTCTGGCTAAGTTTTTTAGCTTTTGTTTTAGTTGGATTTCAAGGATGGATTGGTTCAAAAGTAGTATCAACTGATTTAGCAACATGGATGATAACAATTCATATGCTGATTGCTTTAGTAATTGTTGCATTATTAATATATACAATTACACAAAGCCAAAACTTTACTATCACTCAGTATAGTTTTGACAAAAACTTAAAAATGCTCATCTGGCTTAGTTTAATAATTTCAGTTATTCAAACAGTCAGTGGTACTCAAGTTAGAGAAAGCATTGATGAGTTAGCATTAAGAATTGATAATAGAAATTTGTGGATTGATCACATGAAACCAATATTCTATATCCATAGAAGTTTAAGTCTTTTGAACTTATTGATTAGTGTTTTACTTTTCAATAAATACAGAAAACTATTCCACCGTCATCAACTCATTTATAAATCAGGCTTAGCCTTAATTTTATTAATGAGTACGCAGGCATTTACAGGAGCGATACTGGCTAATTTAGGTTTTCCGGGTCAATTCCAAAGTCTGCACTTAACATTAGGAAGTCTAACAGCAGGATTGCAAATTTTTATTGCAATCTTACTGTTCACAAAAACAAAAATAGAAATCGCTTAAAAGCGTAATAAAGTGAAAGTAAAAACAATAACACATAACTCTGAAGCATTAAACGGCTTGGAATTGATAAGGTCAAAAGCCAGAGATTACAACCAGTTAGTTAAAGTAAGACTAACATCTTTGGTTGTATTTTCTTCGGTTATTACCTATTTAACTGCAAGCCAGGGTGCAATCAATTGGTTCGAATTAACCATGCTTGCTATCGGAGGATTTTTGGTAACCGGATCTGCTAATGGCATAAATCAGGTTATTGAAAAGGATTTCGACAAATTAATGCAAAGAACTGCGAACAGACCTGTAGCAACGAATAGAATGTCGGTTTTAGAAGCATCTATTTTTAGTGGATTGATTGGAATTATAGGAGTAAGCATGATTGCTTTATTCCTAAATCAAATTTCAGGAATATTAGCATTTGCCGCATTAATCTCTTATGCTTTCCTATACACTCCATTAAAAAGAATCTCTCCAATTTCTGTTTTTGTTGGGGCATTTCCTGGAGCTATACCTACTATGTTAGGTTGGGTAGCATTTACAGGAAAAATAGATGCATCAGCACTTGTTTTATTTGGAGTTCAATTTTTCTGGCAATTCCCTCATTTTTGGAGTATTGCTTGGATATTAGATGATGATTATAAAAGAGCTGGCTTCAAAATGCTTCCATCAACACCCGGAAGAGATAAATCTACTGCATTACAAACCTTAGCATTTAGTTTAGTATTAATTCCAATTGGAATGTTACCAGCACAAATGGGAATTTCAGGAATGATTTCAGGAATTGTTGGCATTTTAGGTGGATTGATGTTAAGTTATTATGCTTTTAGATTATTTAAATCTTGTGAAATAAAAGATGCTAAAAAATTAATGTTTGCTTCTTTTATCTATCTACCAATGGTACAACTAGCATATTTAATTGATAAAATTTAACATGGCAACTCAAACAATAGAAAAAAATACATTCAGAGACCCTGAATATTTAATTAACCCAAAGAGAGCAATTCTTTGGTTATTAATTGTTGCAAGTGTAATGTTATTCGCAGGTTTTACCTCTGCATATATTGTAAGAAGAGGTGAAGGAAACTGGGAATTATTTAATTTACCTTCAAGTTTTTTATATAGCACAATACTCATTGTAATTTCATCAATTACTATGCAATTGTCGCTCATGAGAGCAAAAAAAGATGTATTATCTCAATCTAAGATTTTATTGTTTTCAACTTTTGCATTAGGTTTAGCATTTTGCTTAACCCAATATTTAGGTTGGCAACAATTAATTGCAGATAATGTATATTTTGCTTTTTCAAATCCATCTAACTCATTTGTTTATGTAATAACAGGAGTTCATGTGGCACACGTATTAGGAGGATTATTTTTTGTATTAGCTATGATCATTCAAATGCTGAGAAATAAAATTAATTCGAACAATACCTTATTTTTAAGTATGTGTAATACCTATTGGCATTTCATTGGAATCCTTTGGATTTACTTATACATTTTTTTAACATTATACAGATAACCCTATAAAACCAAGCAACCGTTTCAAACATGGCTAACACAACTACATTAAGTACCGAAAAAAAATCAACTTGGGGAGGCGGAAAATCTCCGTTCAGCGTAAGTTATGGAAAATTAATGATGTGGATTTTCCTACTTTCTGATGCATTTACATTCTCATCATTGCTTATAGCTTATGGCTTTATTAGATATAGCTATCAAGAACCTATTGCAAATACAATTGTAAAACCATTAAATCATGTTGCAGATAACTTCGTTGAAGCGATGCAAAATGCAGGTTTGTTTGTTCAAGATCATTGGCCTGCACCAGAGTTAGTTTTTAATCATTTCCCTTTTGTGCATGGAATTCACTTACCATTATTCTTCGTAAGTTTAATGACTTTCATTTTGATTTTCAGCTCTGTTACAATGGTATTAGCTGTTGAAGCAGGACATAGAATGCAAAAGAAAGAAGTTGCAAATTATATGTTATTAACTATCATTGGTGGTGCTGCATTCTTAGGTTGTCAAGCTTGGGAGTGGTCAACATTCATTCATGAAGGTGCAAGATTAGACTATAATCCATTTGGCCCGAGATCATTCGCAGCATTATTCTTTATTGTAACAGGATTTCATGGATTCCACGTATTTTCAGGAGTTGTATTAAATGTTATCATTTATATCAATGTTCTAGCTGGTACTTATGATAAAAGAGGCCATTACGAAATGGTTGAAAAAGTTGGTCTATACTGGCATTTTGTAGATTTAGTTTGGGTATTCGTATTCACTTTCTACTATTTAATCTGATTATTAAAATAAACTTACCATATCATGGAACATACCGAACATTTAGAACACACAGAAACACCTTCGAACATGAAGGCCCAGATCTGGAAAACATTTTGGATTTTATTTGGGTTAACTATAATTGATATCGCTCTTTACTTTGCATTTTTGAGCTTCCATTCAATGTGGAAAAATGCCTTATTTATTCTACTTGGAATAGTAAAAGCATGGTTTATTGTTGGAGTATTCATGCACATGAAATTCGAACGTAAAGTATTAATGTATATGATTATTGTACCTATGATTTTTGTAGTGTTCTTTGTAGCACTTATGTTAATCGAAGGAGATTTTACTAACGCATTAAGGTGGTAATAATGAAGCGTAAAGGCTTTTGGCTGGCAACCGGAATAATTATTATTCCGGTTGTCTTGTTTTATATATTCAATGCAGGTTCTCAGAATTATGAACGTCTCCCCTATCTAGGAGAGAAAATTCCCCCTGCAAACGCAAATGAGGATACCGTATTTTATACAGTTCCAGATTTTAATGTGAAGGATCAGGTTGGTAAAGAAATCAACCAGAAACATTTAAATAACCATATTTATGTTGCAAACTTTTTCTTTGCTTCTTGCACTGATGTTTGTCCAACTATGAATAGAAGGTTGCAAACTGTTTACGACAAATTCAAGGAATTTTCAGAAGTTCAATTTGTAAGTTTTTCTGTTGATCCTGAAAATGACAGTATTCCTGTTTTGAACAACTACGCTAAAAAGTTTAGTGCTGATGCTAAAATCTGGCATTTCACAACGGGCACAAAAGATGATATATTTAAAGCAGGTGCTGGATTTTTACTTCCGGTTTCTATAGAAGATAAAACAATTGACCATAGTCAGCAGTTCATTCTTGTAGACAAGGCAAATCATATCAGAGGTGTATATGATTCAGGAAGTGATGCCGAATTAAAACGTTTAGAAGGAGATTTAAAATTATTATTATATGAATATCACGCCCCAGGAACAAAAAGATAAGAATATTTTCAGGTTAGCAATGGGAATTTCAATTGTTGTTTTCATTGCAGTAGTTGTTCTGAATCAACAAGTATTACCAAAACCAAAAGTTCTACCTTCTTGGACATACACTTTACCATTAATAAATGCTTTTATAAATGGAACTTGTAGCTTATTGTTAATGTTGTCATTGTACTTTATTAAAAAGAAGAATATCAATGCACATAAGAATATCAATTTAACAGCTTTCATTTTATCATCATTATTTTTAGTTTCTTATGTTTTGTATCATTGGTTAGCTGATGATACTAGTTTCCCAAAAGACAATCCATTAAGAACAACGTATTTGTTCATTTTAATTAGTCATATCATTTTAGCTGCAATTGTATTACCATTGGTTTTAATGAGTTTCTATAGAGGCTTAATGATGCAAGTTGAACTTCATAAAAAAATAGTTCGCTTTGCATATCCTATTTGGTTATATGTTACAATAACAGGTGTAATTGTTTATTTGATGATTAGTCCATATTACCCGGTTTTATAGGAACAATTGTTCCAAACAATCATTTATTAAAAAACTAATTTCGTATGAAAATGAAATCAAAAATATTCCTAATCATTCTTTTATTGGTATTCACAATTATTTCAAATGATACATTAGCACAATGTGCAATGTGTAAAAGTAATTTAGAAATGGCAAGAGAAGGTGGAGGAACAAACGTTGGAAATACTTTAAATATGGGAATACTATATTTGTTAGCTTTACCATATCTTGTAGCTGGCGTTTTTGGATTTATCTACTATAGAAATTACAAGCTTAAAAAAGCTAAAATTAGCAACTAAACAATGTGCGATCAACTTGAACCATCAAAAGGACTTTCAATAATTAAAGCCAAATGCCCTCAATGCCAAAGCGGTAAAATGTTCACTCATTCTGCATTTAATCTTTCTAAGTTTATGGGAATGCATGAAACTTGTCCGGTTTGTAAATTAAAATTTGAAATTGAACCTGGATTTTTTTGGGGAGCTATGTATGTTAGTTATGCCTTTACTGTAGGTTTGATGTTGGTTATGGGTGGACTTATTCTATTAATTTCAGGTGGTAAAGCAGGTTTTTACACATATATCATTCCTATTATTTCAGCTTTAATATTGAGTTCGCCTTTTACTTACAGATACTCCAGAGTTTTGATGATTTATTTGTTTTCACCAATCAGATTCAATCCTGAACTTGCAAACAAAAAATAATTCAGAAAACGAATTCATTGTATTTTATGATTCCTATTGCGTTTTGTGCAATAGATTAATCAAATTTATTTTACTATTTGATAAAAAAGCCCAAATAAAGTTTGCACCTATTAACGGTAAAACTTATCAAGAGCTCTTTTCAGAGAATCAATCGATTCAAAATATTGATACTGTTATTCTGAAAACTTCAAATCATTTATTCATTAAGAGTAAAGCCTTTTTTGAAATATTAAATATCATTGGTGGTCCAATTAAATTACTAAAAGTTTTAAGTCTTTTGCCTCAAAATTTTAATGACTATTTCTATGATTTAATTGCCAAAAATCGATTTAAAGTTTTTGGTAAATATGATTCCTGCCCTCTTATTCCAAATGAAATTAAGTTTCGTTTTCTCCCTTGATATAAAAGATTGTAATTTCTAATATGTCAATCATTTACAATTTCTTAGTACAATTAAATCAGGTTTATAAAACATTAAAGATTACTAAAGGGATAAAAATAAAAGAGGCTGCTTCAAATAATGAAACAGCCTCTTTTTATATGAAATAAATCAAACTTTATTCTGCCGATTCTTTAGATTTAAAAACCTCTCCGCCATCAGATTTTTCTCTGATTAAACCTTCGATTTCAGCACATAATTCAGGATTATCTGCCAATAATTGTTTTACGGCATCTCTTCCCTGACCTAATTTTGTATCGCTATAACTGAACCAAGATCCACTCTTTTTAATAATTTCCAAATCAACACCGATATCAATGATCTCACCAAGTTTGGAAATTCCTTCTCCATAAATGATATCAAATTCAACAGTTCTGAAAGGAGGGGCTACTTTATTTTTAGCAACTTTCACTTTTGTTCTGTTTCCAACAATATCCAAACCATCTTTAATTTGTCCGATTCTTCTGATATCTAAACGAACTGAAGCATAGAACTTAAGTGCATTACCACCGGTAGTTGTTTCTGGACTTCCAAACATGACACCAATCTTATCACGTAACTGGTTAATGAAAATACAAATACAACCTGTTTTGTTGATAGTACCGGTAAGTTTACGTAAGGCTTGTGACATCAAACGAGCTTGTAGACCCATTTTGCTTTCACCCATATCACCTTCTAATTCCGCTTTAGGAACCAAAGCAGCAACTGAGTCAATAACGATAATATCAATAGCGCCTGAACGAATTAAAGCATCAGCAATTTCTAAAGCTTGTTCACCATCATCAGGTTGTGAAATAATTAGGTTTTGTACATCAATACCCAATTTCTCCGCATAGTTTCTATCAAATGCGTGTTCAGCATCAATAAAAGCAGCAATACCACCTTTTTTCTGTGCCTCAGCTATGGCATGCATAGATAAAGTAGTTTTACCTGAAGATTCCGGACCATAAATTTCTATGATTCTTCCTGTAGGAAATCCACCAATACCCAAAGCTATATCTAATGAAAGTGAACCTGTTGAAAGAGCATCAATATTATCAACTTTCTGGTCACCCATTTTCATTACTGTACCTTTTCCATAAGCCTTATCCAACTTATCAAT
>JBMLOK010000047.1:0-16525 GCA_049243005.1 Bacteroidia bacterium
ATTCTTAAATCATCCCGCAGTAAAGAATTTATGACTCCAGAAGGAAGAAAAATTGCTTATGATAACCTTGTAGCAAATAAAATTGATGGAATTGTTTGTATTGGTGGAAACGGAACCTTTACGGGTGCTGAAATTTTTTACAACGAATACGGAATTCCATCAATAGGAGCTCCAGGTACAATTGACAATGATTTGTATGGTACAGATTTTACAATCGGTTTTGATACTGCAATTAATACAGCTGTTGATGCCATTGATAAAATCCGTGATACTGCTGATAGTCACGGTCGTACTTTCTTAGTTGAATTAATGGGCCGTCATGCTGGATTTATCTCACTGGCTGCTACAATTGCTGGAGGAGCCGAACAAGTACTTTTACCGGAACTTGTTGAAGACCACAGCAAAGTTGTTGAGTTTTTTAAAGGAAGAACAAATACTAAAAAATCGTTTTCTATTGTAGTAGTAGCTGAAGGAAATGAAGAAGGTGGTGCTTTTAAAATTGATGAAATGTTAAAAGCTGAAATACCGGGTTTTGAATCCAGAGTTGTTATTCTTGGCCATATTCAAAGAGGTGGCTCCCCTACTGCTTATGATAGAGTTTTAGCCAGCCGATTAGGTTCTGGTGCGGTTGAAGCTTTAATGAACGGAGAAAAAAATAAAATGGCCGGTTTGATTAATAACCGTTTACAATTAACTTCATTTCATGATGCCATTTATAAAAGAAAAGAACTCAATCCAGATTTAATTAAACTGGTTGATATTTTTAATTGCTAATAAAATTTCTTAAAAATAGAAAGATGGCTGTTTCAATTGTGAAACAGCCATTTTATTTTGACATTAACTTCAGAACTCGCTCTATATCTTCTGGGGTGTCAATACAATGGCTATCATATAAAGTTTCAACACATTTAATTTTATATCCGGCTTCCAACCAACGCAATTGTTCTAAACTTTCTGCTTTTTCCAAAGAGGAAACCTTTAATGAAGTAATTGCATATAAAACATCACTTCTGTAGGCATACATCCCAACATGCCTGTAGTAATCGTGGTGCTTATGCCATTCTTTTTCATCAACACCTTTGATATAAGGAATTACCATCCTGCTGAAATAAAGCGCTTCATTGTCTTTATTCAACACAATTTTAACCTCTCCCATATCAAATAAAAACTCTTGATTATCAACCTTAATCATTTGAGTTGCTAATTCGGTTTGTCCCTTACAAACATTACCTAATTCATCAATTTGTTCAGGATTAATAAAAGGCTCGTCTCCTTGAATATTAATGATATAATTAAAATCACCTTTTACTTTTTTGAATGCTTCATAACAACGATCGGTTCCACTTGGATGGTTTGAAGATGTCATTACCACATTGCCACCAAAGGCTTTAACATGTTCAAAAATCCTTTCATCATCAGTTGCCACCACTACATAATCAAGTGTTTTAGCTTTACTTGCTTCTTTGTAAACACGTTCAATCATTGAAACACCATTAATTTCAACCAAAGGTTTACCCGGAAAGCGAGAACTTGCATAACGGGCAGGTATAATTCCTAAAATCATTTAATTAATATTTTTAGCGAAAGTAAAACCAAAAAATGATATCCTCTTCAATCTAAAATCTTATTCTTGCGGATGATTTATTTGAGAGGAGAAAACCTAGGTAGAAGATTCGGAGAAAGAGTACTTTTTGAAAACCTGGATTTAAGCATTGCAAAAGGCGAAAGAGTTGCATTTATTGCAAAAAATGGTTCTGGAAAAACTTCATTGTTAAACATTTTAACCGGCAGAGAAGAGCCGGATGGCGGTGGAAGTGTGATGATTGATAAAAATATCACATGGACCTATTTGGAACAAGAACCTCATTTTAATGAGAATGATACAGTATTAGATGCAATTTTTAATACTAACCATCCAAAATTTAAAACTGTAGCAGAATTTGAATTGCTTACTGAAAAAATGGAACTAGATCCTGAAAACACTGAAATTCATGAAGCCATGCAGAAAGTAATGGAAGATATGGAATTATATCAGGCTTGGGATTTGGATAATAAAGTTCATACAATTTTAACTAAACTCAACTTGCATCATCATCTTGAGCAATTTTGCAAAAGTTTAAGCGGTGGCCAAAGAAAAAGATTGGCACTTGCCAGAGTTTTGATTCAGGAACCAGATTTTGTTATCATGGATGAACCCACCAATCATCTTGACCTTCAAATGATTGAGTGGTTAGAAGCTTGGTTACAATCTTTAGATTTAACTATGTTATTGGTTACCCACGACAGGTATTTTCTCGATAAAATTTGCAATGAAATTATAGAGTTGGATATGGGTAAAATCTACTCCTATAAAGGCAATTATGCTTATTTCTTAGAGAAAAAAGAAATGAGAGAAACCTATGAACAAAAAGAAGCAGATACTGCTAGAAAATTAGCTAAAAAAGAACTGGAATGGATGCGTCGTCAACCTAAAGCCAGAACTACCAAAAGTAAAAGTAGAATTGATGCTTATTACGATTTAAAAGAAAAAGCTTCATTTAAAAGAGATGATAGTGTGGTAGAAATTCAAATGCAGATGCAAAGAATGGGGACCAAAATTCTTGAAGTACATCAATTACAAAAAAGTTACGGCGATTTGAAAATTTGCAATGATTTCACCCATTTATTTGTGCCAGGTGAAAGAATTGGAATTATTGGTCAGAATGGAGTGGGTAAAAGTACATTTTTAAATATGCTTTTAGGACTTGAGAAACAAGATGGAGGTAGCATTGTAAAAGGCGATACAGTTAAGTTTGGATATTATAATCAACAAGGAATCCAGCTTTCAGAAGACAAAAGAGTAATAGAAGTAATTACAGATATTGCTGAATATTTAGAAATTGGAAAAGGTGTTAAACTTTCGGCAACAATGCTTTTGAAGCAGTTTTTATTTGATGCAAAAAAGCAATATAATTATGTAAGTTCTTTGAGCGGTGGAGAGAAAAGACGCTTGTATTTATTGACAATTTTAATGGGTAAACCAAACTTTTTGGTTTTAGATGAACCTACTAATGATTTGGATATTGATACCCTAAATGTTTTGGAGGATTTCCTGGAAAACTATGAAGGTTGTATGCTTATAGTTACGCATGACAGATACTTTATGGACAATTTAGTAGATTCATTATTTGTATTTGAAGGAAATGGAAACATCCGTTCATTCAATGGAAATTATCAGGAATACTTAAATGAGTTGGATGAAGAAAAAAACAAGGAATCTAAATCAAAAGAAACTCCAAAAGCAGCTGCTCCTAAAGCAATTGAAGTAGAGGTTCAACCAATAAAAAAGAAATTAAGTTATAAAGAGCAAAGAGAGCTTGAACAACTTACTGATGAGATAGAAATTTTACATCAACAAAAAACTATTTTGGAGAAAAAATTAGCAAGTGGAAGCAGTAATCATGAAGATGTAATTCAGTGGAGTTCTGACTTTGAAGAAGTTAAAGCTAAGCTAGATGAAAAAGAATTGAGATGGCTTGAACTTTCTGAAATGTAATTGTCTTTATAAAACAACTGAAATTATTTCAGCATTCATTACGGTAAAAAATGCTGTTGGCAAAGTTTGGCGCAAGTTGATATACTCTTGATAATTTGCGCTAAACTTGGTTCTTTCCTGCATTATATGATCAAAATTACCCGTGATTCCCATGAGTAATTCGCAAGCTTCTCTTACTGCAAAATTTCCGCTATCGTGACCGGTAACATAATCAGCTAAATCATTTTTAATTACATAATTTCTAAAAAGCGGATTTGCTTTACGATTGATCATAATTCTGAACCCAACTTTTTCGGCTACACTTAAATCCAAAACATCATCAAAAAAGTAACAAACTTCAGATGCCTGTAATTGGTGTTTTTCACAAAAATGATTAAGAGCTATAATTTTATTTGGAACTTTAAAATAGGATTCATCAAAATGTTCTCTGTTACAAAAATGGAAAGCCATTTCATTTTTTTCACCTGAAATAATTGCAGTATTGGGCATTCTTCCTGCTCTAAAATAGTAATCATAGCGAATTAAATTCGTACCCATACTATCGGCTTCATTAAAGGTGCTACTTTTATTCTCGTTTTTTTGGGCATTGTTAAAAACACCGTCCCAGTCGAATACAAAAGCCTTAATCCCCTTAAATTTTTCTATCATTTCCTGCAAAGGGTGAACAAAAATTCCACCGATTGATTCGAACTCTTTTTGAATTTCCATAAGTGTATAAATAAAAAAAGGAGGACAAGCCTCCTTTTTAACGAAACGAATTTTATTAATCTTCTAAATCTTGGATATCTAACATACCAATTGGTTTGCCATTTTCTGTAACCAAAATTGTATCAACCTTAGTAGATTTAAATAAGCCCATAGCTTCATTTAATAAAGCAGAACCGTCGATAGAAACTGGTTTACCGTATTCGAAATCACCAATTTTCTTATTTAAAACATCACGACCATCAGATTGTAACTTTCTTCTTAAATCGCCATCAGTGAAAACACCTTTTAATGAACCATCAGCGTTTACAATTGTAATTGCACCGAAACCGAATTCAGTCATTTTTACGATTGCTTCAGCTAAATCTGTATTACCATCAACAATTGGGTTAATTCCATTTAAAGCTTCTTTCACTTTAACTGTCATTAAACGTGTATCGCGAATAAACTGATCAGTTCCTACAGTAGTAAAGTGGTTTTCTGTCAATTGTTTCATAATTTTCAATGGAACAGTAATTGTGTGAACACCAAGATTTAATGCATTACGAACATGTTCCATTGTACGAACTGAAGAGAACATCACTTTGGTATCATAACCATAATGATCAACAGCAGAAACGATTTGGTTAACTAAATCCAAAGCATCGTGCCCTTGATCCTGCAAACGACCAACAAGTGGACAAACATAAGTTGCACCTGCATGCATTGCCATATAAGCTTGTTGCAATGTATAAACCAAATGAATATTTACAAGATAACCTTTGCTTCTAAGTAATTTACAAGCTCTAACACCTTCTAAAGAAACCGGAATTTTAAAAACAGTCTTTTTAGGGTCTAAACCAAGTGCCAACTGACGTTCAGCTTCAGCTAAAACTTCTTCTGCAGTATCACCTAAAGCTTCAATTTGAAGTACAGGTACCATTTTCGAAAGTTTAACAATCATGCCATCGATATCGGTGATACCTTCACGTTGCATAAATGTTGGAGTGGTAGTTAAACCATTCAAAAATCCTAATTTAAAACCTTCTTCAATTTCTTTAAGGTTTGCTGAATCTAAATATAATTCCATGTTTATTAATACTGTTTTATTATCAAAGGGCTCAAAAATAATTTTAATTCTTCAATTATCTAAATTGATTATTTAAAGCCCAAAAAATCCGAAATTGTAAGAAAAGCCTATTGTTAATCCTGATGGCCCAATTGTCTGAAAAACTGACTTTTGTAAGGATGACAATTGTAATTCACTGGTATTTACATACTTTCCTTCAATTAAAACACTTTTATCGTTAAAAGTGATTTCTTGTTTATTCATACCAATTGCATATCCTAAATCTATGGTAAATCTGTTTCCAGATTTTGTTACAAATTGTCGTTGAAGGCCAGCATTTACAGTTATCATGTAACCTAAATTTATTGAAGTGTTCACCTCATAATTTGTGCTATTATAACGAACTTCAACGTCTGTAATAAATTCTGACAAACCACTTGATTTTGAAAACCCAATATTAGGACACCATCCATTTTTGTCAGTTGCCTTAAAAACAGAGCTTAACCCAACTTTATAACCATAGGAACCTAAACCTGAGTTAAATTCGACAATGGTAGATGGAGCAACTCTATATCCAACACTTAAACCAATCAAGCCATTTTTATAATTCAAACCTGAACCTAAACCAAAATAAACTTTTGGTAATCCTATTTCACTAGGATTTGTTTCACTTGTATAAGGTGATTGGTATTGAGCAAAAGAGTTTAATCCAATCAAAGCAAAAATCAGGAGAAGTAAAATAGGCTTTTTCATCAGCAAGATTATTTTCTGTGAGAAACTTCAATATTATGAATTTCAATTAGTGGTTTCATAAATTCTTCCAAATCATAAACCGATAATTGAGAAGCAGCATCACACAAAGCATTTTTTGGATCAGGATGAGTTTCAATAAAAACACCATCAACACCTGAAGCTACACCTGCTCTGCTTAATACCGGCAAAAATTCTCTTGCACCACCATTTGGATCAGCACTTGGAGTACCGTATTTACGAACACAATGTGTAATATCAAAAACTACAGGATAACCAATATTTCTCATATGATAAAAACTTCTTGGATCAACAATTAAATCATTATAACCAAAAGTAAAACCACGTTCAGTTAAAATCACCTGATCATTGCCTGACTCAACACATTTAGCAACAGGATGTTTCATGTTTTCAGGAGCCAAAAACTGACCATGTTTGATATTAACAACTTTACCTGTTTTAGCAGAAGCAACCATTAAGGTACTTTGCATACATAAATAAGCAGGAATCTGAATCACATCAACCACTTCACCAGCTGCTGTAGCTTGGTCAGGATAATGAACATCGGTTAAAATTGGAAATCCGAATTGCTCACGGATTTTAGCTAATAAAGCAACGCCTTTACTTAGACCCGGACCATCATAATATTTTAAACTACTTCTATTATCTTTTTGAAAAGACGATTTATAAATCATCTTAATATTTAGTCTTTCAGAAACCTCTTTTAACTTTTCAGCGGTTTTCATCATGATTGATTCATCCTCAATCACACAAGGACCTGAAATCAAAAACAATTCATCACTTCCACATTCGATGTCACCAACTTTTACAATTTTTGTCATGTTTTAATTCTTTATAATCTTCTAAATAATCCTTCAATAAATTCTATACTAATTTTCTCTTTCCAATCAGCACCAATTGCATGGTTCCACATGTGATGCAAATTATAAGCAACATGTGCCATAGCAGTAATTTCGGCATCAGTCCAATTTTTGCTAAGCCCCTGAGGAAGTGCAATTCCATGTTTATCTAACATGGTTTTGAATTCAGCAACTCCTTCAGGATAAAAATCTGCCAAATGCTGGAATGCTAAACAGTTTGCATAACAATGTTTTTCACCAAAAATCTTACTTAAGCCATAACTCAAAGCATGACAAATTCCAACTTCACTATAAGTTAAACTTAAACCACCCATTAAAGATGCAACCATAAGTTTGTCATCATTCTCGGGTGATTGACCTGCATTATCTCCTAAATAAATATCTCTGCAAAGTTTTAAAGATTGCTCTCCGTAAGCCATGCTATAAGCATTGTTAAGAATTCCATCACGACTTTCGATGCAATGAATAAATGTATCCATTCCGGTATAAAACCATTTATCAACCGGAACAGTGGCAGTAAGTTCTGAATCAAGAATAACCTGATCGAAAATTGTCCATTCACATTTTAATCCAAGTTTTTTCTCAGGACCGGTTAGCACCGCAGTCATGCTACATTCTGCACCAGTTCCTGAAATTGTAGGAACACCAACATGATAAACACCCGGTTTTTTAATCAGATTTAATCCTTGATATAAAGTTGAAGAACCTTCATTGGTAAGCATTAAGGCTGTTGCTTTCGCGATATCCATAATACTTCCACCACCAATTCCTATCAAACCTGAAGGTAAACCCTTTTTAGAAAGAATTTCATCTCTTAAAGCATCTATTTGTTCGGTTGTTGGTTCATAGGGATCAACATCTATAAAATAAACCAAATCTCCTTCATGAACAGGAAGTCTGTTTTCAAGTTCTTTACCTTTAAAATAATGGTCAACAATAAAGACCATATAAGCATTATTTGAAGTCCTTTTAGGTTCTAAAATCTCATCAAGTTGATTGAAACTTCCTCTACCAAAAACGGTTTTTTCAATGCTTTTAAAATTCTTATGCGTCATTTAATATGGTTTAAAATTAAGCTGATTGTTGCATTGCTGATTGAATAGAAGCAGCAATTTTTGATGTCAATTCTGTTAATTCAGCTTCTGTCCAGCTAGCTTTAATTGAAAATGAAATTAATCTTCCAATAGTTTCCTGAGTTTTTGGAAGGTCTAAATTTTTATAATCTTGAGGGGCGCCTAATAACTGAACATTAGTTTTAGCAGCAACCCTACCCTCTTTAATATGATCCCATTGGTTAATAAAATGGTACATATTAGTGAACCAATAATTAAAACCACTTACACCATTTTCATTAAAATTGGCAACTGTTTTTGCAGCCAAATTGGTATCAGGTAAAAGAATATTTAAGAAAGTAGCTGAGTCTCCGTTTGGATCAGGTAGGGTAGCAAAATTAACTCCTGTTATCTTTCCTAATTCTGCCATCATAAACCTTTTATGTTTATTATTTGCTTCACGAATCATAGGAACTCTGCGGGTTTGAGCCAGACCTACAGCAGCGTGTAATTCTGAAATTCTATAATTAAAACCAACAACAGGATGGTTTTCCATTCCACGGTTATTACCAATATGGTCATGACCATGGTCGGCAAAATTATCAGCTAATTTGTAAGCAGTTTCATTATTAGTAACCATCACACCACCTTCTCCAGCAGTTGCAATCTTAAAGAAATCGAAACTATAACAACCTGTAGTACCCCATAATCCGGTTGAAACGCCTTTATAAGAAGCGGCCATTGCTTGACCTGCATCTTCGACCAAAACAAGGTTATTTTCATTAATCACAGCCATAATTTCATCCATATTGGCCATTTGACCGCACATATGAACAAGTAAAACAGCTTTAGTTTTAGGAGTAATAGCTTTTTTAATACCTTCAGCACTTAAACATAAAGTTTCATCTATTTCTGCAAAAACCGGTAAAGCTCCGGCAAAAATAACTGCTTCAACAGAAGCGATATATGTAAAAGGAGGCACAATAACTTCATCACCTGCACCAATTCCTGCTGCAGCTAAAGCACAAGAAACAGCTGTAGAACCGCTAGATACAGCATGAGCATACTTTGCTCCTACCAACTTTGCAACTTCTGATTCAAATTCACGAGCCTTCCAAATATTATTTCTTTGAGCATCATGATTATATCTGAACAAAATTCCCGTTTCTAACACATCATTAATCTCTTTACGCTCCTCAGCGCCAAAAAACTCAGTTCCTGCCATATTATTAAAATTTTAAACAAAGGTACAAAATCTATTATCATTAAAGTATTTACCCTAAATTTCAATTTAGGAGACTCATTTGATTGGTTTTAGAAAACGAATTAATTGAATTATTTAATGATTTAGGAGTATGAATAAACTCAATTTGAATAAGGAAATCCAATTTTGATTCAAAAAGGTTTAAACCAATTATCAACTTATTCATTAAATAATTAAAAATCAACAATTTACAAACAAATCCTGCCAAGTAATTTTTATGGCCCAATATTTGAATCTGATGTTTAACCTTGGCAAATTATTATTGTTTATTATCATTTTTAATCTAGCATTTATTTAAAATTAGGGTAAAAAAAGAAAAAATAATTCTAAAAAAATCGCAAAAAAAATAGGGTAAAAACAATAAATTTTTGAAGTTAAATGCAATTAAAATAATTAAAAAATCAACTTAAATGAAAAATATAGCTAAATCTATTAAAAGTCTGAAAGAAAAGGTTTTAAACCTATTGGAAGAACTTGCTAAACCACAAGAAAATTTACAACTACAACCTATTAGAATTAGGAATAAATAATATAACTTGCGGAGTTCAAAATGTAAAATTTATGAATTCCAAGAAATTACATTATTTAGTTTTCGTATCAATATTGAGTTTATTAGGCTCATGTACAAAATTTGAGGTACCTGAAAAAAAAATAGGTATAACACAAAACTTCAAGGAATTAAAAGTTGAAGAAAGTTTTGAGTGGAAAACAACCAAAAACATTCAATTAAAGGTTACAGGATTTGAAACAATTAATCCAGTAAGAGGTAACTTTAGCATTAAAAATCATGAAGGCAATTTGATATTAGAAGAATCAAGACTCATGAGTGAAAGCTTTGAATTGAATTTAGAAATTCCAATTACTGAGAAAAAAATAATTGTTCAATTCGGAAGTCTTATTAAAGAAATTGAAATCAGCTCAACTGAATTAAATTTTGAGTATATCACTGCAAGACCGGCAGAAATTACTGAAGAATAATATTTCAAATCATGAAAATTCCTAAAATCACTTTTAGCTTATTATTCTTAATTGGCTTTAATTATTTAAAAGCGCAAACAGCTTTATACACTCTTGATTGTGAAAAATTTGCTTCCGGATTAGCAGCTAGCACAACAAATAATATTAATTACGACCGCGGTCAATGTTGGGCTCTTGGTTCATTCACGTATGTAAATACAAGTTCATTAAGAATAAATGGCTCTTATTCGGGACAATCTAATCAAGCCACTAGTTTATCTATTGGTAGCAGTTGGATAAAAAGTCCATGGATTAACCCAGGCTCAAATAATGTTACATTAAATCATAAACTAAGTGCTAATAATGGCACCATAAGGAGAATCGTAATTTCTTATATTCCTTATGATCCAAATAGTTTATCATCTTGGAAAGAAGGAACTTTAGTCAGGTTTGATTCAATAAGTTATTCATCTCCATTTCCAACAACATCTACAAGTGTTAGTTTTCCTTTACCTGCAGCAATTAAAAATTCGAATAATCCATATAAAATACAAATATCATTTATAGGTACCGGAGGAAATTCAAGGTTTATAGTTGATGATGTTTATATAGATGGTATTTACGTCGCCAATCCGTCGTCTGCTTATTGTTTACCTGTTCCCCAAATTCAGGATGCAGATTCAGATGGAATTGCCGATTCTGATGACGCTTATCCAAATGATGCAACTAGGGCTTTCAATAGTTATTTTCCGGCATCTGGAAAAGGCACTTTAATGTTTGAAGATTTATGGCCAACAATTGGTGATTTTGACTTTAACGATTTTGTTTGTTCTTTTAGGCAGCAAATTGTGACAAACGCCGCAAATAAGGTAGTAGAATTAAAATTAAATCTTACCTTGAAAGCCATTGGAGCTGGATTTCGCAACGGGTTTGGATTTCAATTGAATAATATTAATCCTTCAAAAGTTATTTCTGTAACTGGCACCAATACAAATGGAGCTGCATGGGTTAGTAATTCTTCAAATGGAACAGAATCTGGGCAAACTTTTGCTAATATTATTGTATTTGATGATGCATTTAAAATATTACCATCACCGGGAGGTAGTGGAGTTAATGTTGATCCGGCTAATCCATATGCCACTCCGGTTGACATGAATATAACTGTTAGCTTTACAACTGCTAGTGGAGATGCCATTTCTGCATCAGATATTGTACTAAATCCTTATTTAATTATCAACCAGGAAAGAGGAAAAGAAGTTCATTTGGCTAATTATGTTCCAAGTTCAAAAGCAAATACCAATTTATTTGGAACCGGACAGGATGCAAGTAATGCTAGCTTAGGGAAATATTATAAATCAAAAAATAACTTGCCCTGGGCCTTAATGGTTGGAGCAGAAATTCCTTATCCAAAAACAAAGGTAGATTTGCTTCAGGCGTACAAAAAGTTTGCTAGTTGGGCCGAATCAAATGGAAGTAGTTTTTCTGATTGGTATTTAAATTTATCGGATTATAGAGATAACACTAAGTTTTATACAGCACCATAACTCAATAAAACTTGAGGCAATTCCCAAAATAATGATTTTGTTTCAAAATGAATCAAAAGTAGAAATTAAAAAGAATGTAATAAAAAGTAACTATTTAAAAATCAAATAGTTAAGCGACTGTTTTAGGAATTGGCAAAAAACTTGCTCTATTATAACAAACAACAATTCCATGAAAAAGTTAATATTATTAGTTGCATTAATACCAGTTCTTTTAAGTTCTTGCAAAAAAGACTTAATTGAAAAAGCTAATTTAGATTCAACTCAAAAAGTTACAACTGAGTTTAAAAAGCTAAATGTTAAACAGGATTTTGATTGGAGTTCAGTTAAACTTGTTGATTTTAAAGTTCAAGGTTTACAAACAATGGCTACAATTAACAGAACTCTTAAAGTAAGTTCATTGGATGGGAAAGCGACTTATTTTACAGCAACTCACCAAATGGATCAGGATATGTTAACTAAAATTACATTACCAAAAAGTGTTAAAGAAGTTAAAGTAACTTATGGTTCAATTGAAAAAATTGTAAGTTCAAGTACATCAGAAATAAAATTCGACTTTATTCCTGTATCAACTGAAGAATAGTTAAAATCATGAAGAAATTAATCCTATCAATCGTTGTTGTTGCGAGCTCATTTATATCAAATGCACAATCACAATTAGCTACTTTAACGGCTGAAAGTGGTAACCGTTCTTTAGAGCAGGCTAATTGCTGGGCTTTTGGGGCAACCTCTTATTCAAACTTAGAGTTTAGAATAAATGGAAATTGGAGTTTACGTTCAAATGCATTAACAAGCACTAGTTTAACTGCATGTTGGGTAAAATCACCTTGGATTAAACCTGGTTCAGGAAACATCACAATGAAAGTACGTTTGGAAAACGATAGAGGTACTACAAGAGGTCTAGTTTTCCAATATATTCCATACGATGAGAATGCGGCTTCAAGTTTTAAAGAAGGCACAGCAACTTCTTTCTATACATACAATTGGGCAACTCCTTTAGATATTTGGGTAAAAGATATTTCAGTTCCAGTTCCCACCGCAATTGCTAATTCCGACCAACCTTACAAAATATTAATCAGTTATGTAGGAACAGGTGGCACAAGTAGAGCGTTTTCAGATGATTTATTCATTCCTGGAACTTATTGGTCAGATCCATCAAGTGCATATTGTTTGCCATTACCTACTATAAAAGATTCAGATTCTGATGGCGTAGCAGATAGTGAAGATGCTTATCCTGAAGATGCTAAAAGAGCCTATGATAATTTCTATCCTGCAACAGGAAAAGGTACAATCATGTTTGAAGATTTATGGCCAACAACAGGTGATTATGACTTCAATGATTTTGTTGCAAGTTTTCGTCAACAAGTAGTTCTAAATTCTAAAAACAATGTGGTAGAATTAAAATTAAATATGACCGTTAGAGCAATTGGAGCAAGTTTTCATAATGGATTTGGCATTCAGTTAGACGGTCTTATTCCTAAACAAATAGTTTCAGTTACTGGTGCAAATACAGGCAAAACCGATTGGTTAAATGTTGAATCAAATGGAACAGAAAGTGGTCAGACTTACGCTAATATTATAGCGTTTGATGATGCTTTTAGAGTATTACCTTCTCCGGGTGGAAGTGGTGTAAATGTTGATCCTGCTAATCCTTATGCCCAACCAGTAAGTTTGGAATTAGTAATTACATTTGACCCAGATGGAGACAAAGCGATTAAAATTGATGATTTTAAAATCAACCCATATTTAATTGTTAATCAAGAAAGAGAAAGAGAAATTCATCTTCCTGGTATGGAACCTACAGACTTAGCAAATAAAAAATTATTCGGCACAGGCCAGGATGATTCTAACTCAGGAAAAGATAAATTATACAAATCGAAAAATAATTTACCATGGGCAATAGTCGTACCTGCTGAAATTCCTTACCCACAAACTAAAGTTGACTTTCTTCAAGTATATCCAAACTTTGGAAAATGGGCTGAAACAAGCGGTTTCTCTAACGAAGATTGGTTCGAAAACAAAAAAGGATATCGCAATGAAGATAAGATGTATATCGAGAAATAATATTTAAAAATTAAATGAAAGCCCACCAAAAGTGGGCTTTTTTTATTTATTTAAAAGGGAGTCCTTAATTTCATCAAAACTACCATCTAAACGTAATATTGATTTATTATTTTTTGATTTTAAGCCTGTATCATAAGCTCTATCATAATAATATAAAACTTCACGAACCCAAACATTTAAATCTCCGTTTTCTATGGCTTGAATTGCCATTCTGGTTCTTAAATCACCTAATTTCTTTTTGATTTTTAAAGTACCTTGAATTAAATCAGATTTAGGAAATGAACCATAATCTTTCAAAATAATTGAACTTCTTACCTCAATTGGTAAATCCATAAAAAATAATGGAGCTGCTCTATAAGATTCATAAATTGGATTAGGTATTTGAATTTGTCCAATCAACCTACTTTCATCCTCAATCCAAATTTCTTCAGTATCGTTAAATTGATATAATTCCTTCGCTAAATTATTTTCAAATTGTTCTTGAGAAGGCTGAGCTAAAAATCCTAATGAACCAAAAGCAGAGCCTCTATGGTTAGCCAACCCTTCCAGATCAATCATATTTTTCCCATTTTGCTTTAAAAAATGAAGAATTTCTGTTTTGCCACTGCCTGTATATCCGCTTAAAACCTGAAAATTGTAGGATTTAGAAAAGGTATTAAGAACAAAATTACGATATGTTTTATATCCACCTTTAAGCAAAAAAACCTGAAAACCCGCTGAAGCCAATAAATTTGTCATAATCCGGCTTCTCAAACCTCCACGCCAACAATGTACAAACAATGGTTTATCGCCAAATTTTGATTTAGCATCCCTTAAAATATCTGAAAATCTTGGTCCAACTAGTTCGTATCCCATTAAAACTGCCTCAAAATTTCCTTTTTGTTTATAACAGGTTCCAACTTGAACTCTTTCATCATTTTTTAACAATGGAAAAGAAATTGAACCTGGAATATGTCCTTGTTCATGCTCTCCTTCGCTACGTGCATCAAGGATATAGCCATTTCGAGCTTCAGAAATAAACTCCAAAATTTCAATTTGTTTTACACTACTCATCAGGATTTAAAAATTACTCGCAAAAAATAGTGAAATTTGCAGTCACATGATGGAAGAAAAAGTACTTATTATTGATTTTGGGTCTCAATACACCCAATTAATTGCTAGAAGATTACGTGAATTGAATGTTTATTCTGAAATTCACCCATGCACTCACCTACCCGAATTAGATGATTCAACTAAAGCTGTAATTTTAAGTGGAAGTCCTTATAGTGTTAGTGATGGAATTTTACCATCCATAGACTTAAGCGTTTACAGAGGAAAACTGCCTTTATTAGGAGTTTGTTATGGAGCACAATATATGGCCCAATCTAATGGAGGTTTTGTGGTACCATCAAAAATCAGAGAATATGGAAGAGCTTTATTAACTGAAATACACGAATCTGTTTTATTTGAAGATGTTGATAAAAATAGTCAGGTTTGGATGAGTCATGGAGATACTATTCAAGATATACCGGCTAATTTTCAAATAATTGCCAGTACTGAAAGTGTAAAATGTGCTGCTTTTAAAATTGAAGGTGAAAATACCTACGGAATTCAATTTCACCCTGAGGTAACTCATAGTACTGATGGAAAAACCATTTTGCACAATTTTATATCTAAGGTAGCAAAGTTGTCCCAAAATTGGAATCCTGCTCATTTCATCGAAACAACAACAAATGAATTACAACAAAAACTAGGAAACGATAAAGTAATTCTTGGTTTATCAGGAGGAGTAGATTCTTCTGTTGCTGCAATTTTGTTAAAAAATGCAATAGGTTCAAACCTTACCGGAATTTTTATTGATAATGGACTTCTTCGTAAGGATGAATTTGAACAAGTACTTCATGCCTATAAAAACATGGGGTTAAATGTGATAGGAGTTGATGCAAAAGAAAGATTCATTAGCGAATTAAAAGGAGTTTCAGACCCAGAACAAAAAAGAAAAATCATTGGTAGAGTTTTCATTGAAGTTTTTGATGACGAAGCAACTAAACTAACAGGAATAAAATGGCTTGCTCAAGGAACAATTTACCCTGATGTAATTGAAAGCGTAAGTGTTAAAGGACCATCAGCTACAATTAAATCGCATCATAATGTAGGTGGATTGCCTGAAAAAATGAACTTGAAAATAGTTGAACCTTTAAGAATGCTTTTTAAAGATGAAGTGAGAAATGTAGGTGCGGCATTGGGAATAGATCCGATAATTCTTGGTCGCCATCCTTTTCCGGGACCGGGCTTAGCTATTAGAATTTTAGGAGATATTACACACGAAAAAATTAGAATTCTTCAGGAGGCAGACCACATTTTTATTTCGGAGTTAAAATCTAAAAATCATTACCAAAATGTTTGGCAGGCAGGAACTATCTTTTTACCTGTTCAATCTGTTGGTGTTATGGGTGATGAAAGAACCTATGAACATGTGGTATGTTTAAGAGCAGTAACTTCAGTTGATGGAATGACGGCCGATTTTTGTCACCTACCCCACGATTTCTTGGGTCATGTAGCTAATAGAATTATTAATGAAGTTAAAGGAATAAACCGAGTTGTATATGATATCAGTTCTAAACCACCAGCAACTATTGAATGGGAATAAAATCCTAAATTCAATAAAAATATTTGTTTTACTTTCATTATTAGGCTCAAATTTATTTGCTGCTGATAAAAAACAGTATACTACTGATACTATTCAGGT
>JBMLOK010000048.1:0-1148 GCA_049243005.1 Bacteroidia bacterium
TTTTGTTTAAAAACTCCTGTCCTAGTTCACCTATTTCAGGAGTAAACAAATAGAGTTGATTATCAGAATTTTCATCAATTAAAGCTCTTATAAAACTTCGGCTGTAATTACCCAAACCGGTTTTATTATGGAAAGCTCTTTTTGCATCAAATCCAATATTCATAAGTATACAAATAAAGGAATTTAGGCTGATACTTCAATGTTTTCAATAGCCTTGATTCGATTTTAAATCATCTTGTAAATATGAAGATATGTTCATATATTTGTAGATAGGAATTATGATTGAAACAGAAAAATTAGAAAAAGCTGCATTTATCCTCAAAACAATTGCTCATCCAACCCGATTGGCAATCATTAGTTTTTTGAATACCAATGGTCCGAGCACTGTTAGTGAAATTTGTTCTGAAACAGGATGTGAACAATCATTAATATCTCATCATTTAATAAACATGAAACTAAAAGGAATTCTTTTGGCAAAAAAGGAAGGTACCAAAGTGATTTATAGTTTAAAGGAAAAAGAGCTTTGTAAAGTGATAAGTTTAATGGATAAGTGCAATTGTAATTACTAATTACTGATTAATTCAGGCTGTATTTTCAAGTTAAAAATCATTACAAAACTTGACCTAAATCAAATTAAATAAGAATTAATTTGAAAGCTTTGAATAAAAATTAAATCACATGTATATCCAACAATTATATACCAATTGTTTAGCTGAAGCGGCTTATTATATTGAAAGCAATGGTGAAGCAGCTATTATTGATCCTCTAAGAGAAACAAGTCCTTATATTGAAATAGCCGAAAACAGAAATGCCAAAATAAAGTATGTTTTTGAAACACATTTTCATGCCGATTTTGTTTCAGGACATATCGATTTGGCATCTAAAACCGGTGCAACGATAATTTATGGACCAAGTGCAATTTCTGAATTTAAAATGTATGTAGCGCAGGATAATGAAGTTTTTAAACTTGGTGATATCCAGTTAAAATTACTTCATACACCCGGCCATACTTTAGAATCTTCATGTATATTATTGATTGATGAAAATGGAAATAATCACTCTGTTTTTACTGGAGATACCTTGTTTGCAGGAGATGTTGGAAGACCAGATTTAGCGGTGAAATCTGATTTATCTAAGGAAGATTTGGC
>JBMLOK010000048.1:1248-2726 GCA_049243005.1 Bacteroidia bacterium
GCAATAAACAAAAAGGGTTATAGAAATATTGATGAAGTAATGAGCAGAAATGCTGTTGCTTTAAGAGTAGAACAAGTTGTTGAAGAAATAGAAAAAGGAACAATAATTCTTGATGCCAGAACCGCTGAAGTATTTGAAAAAGGATTTATTCCCGGTTCTATAAATATTGGTTTGGAAGGCCAATATGCAGTTTGGGTTGGTTCACTTATCGATCATGGTAAACCTATAATTGTTATTGCAAATGAAGGGAAAGAAAAAGAAGCTATTTTAAGATTAGCCCGAGTTGGTTACGAACATGTTTTTGGCTATTTAGATGGTGGTTTCGATTCGTGGATAAAAGCTGGTAAGAATATTGAAGTGGTTGAAAGTATTGAACCGGAAGTTTTTGCTGAGGAATTAGGCATTGAAAATCCTACAGTGATTGATGTGAGAAATCCATCAGAATGGAGTAATGGTTTTGTTGAAGGAGCTGAGTTAATTCCGCTTTCAAAACTCGAAATAGCTTTAGAGAATTTAAATCCTAATAAAAAATATCTCATACATTGTGCCGGCGGTTATAGAAGTATGATGGCAAGTTCAATTATGAAAAAACACGGATTCACTCATGTTAAAAATGTACATGGAGGAATCAATAAAATTAAAGAATCGGGATATATGTTAATTATCCCAAAATAAATAATATTTGAATGATGAAGGAATTTATTCTAAAACACAAAACAACAATAATAGGAGCTTTAATTGGCGGCATTGCTGGTTTGGCTTATTGGTATTTTGTAGGTTGTGCAGATGGAACTTGTGCCATTACTTCTAATCCTTACAGAAGTTCGGCTTATGGGTTAATTATGGGTGCAATTGCAGGTGATGGATTTAAAACTAAAGAGAAAAAAGAAACAAGTATTTAATATGTCAACAATACACGAAGTAGAAACCAGCTGGAAAGAAGGCTTTGAATTTGATTCAATCATAGATGGACATCATTTAACAATTGATTCATCAGAATCTGGTGGTGGGAAAGATAAAGGACCAAGACCTAAAGCACTTATTTTAAGTTCATTAGGCGCATGTACCGGCATGGATATTGTGAGTTTATTACAAAAAATGAGGGTTGATTTCAGCGATTTTGCTTTGAATGTAAAGGCTGATTTACGAGATGAACATCCAAGAATTTATACGCGTATTTACCTGGAGTATAAAATCAGAGTAAAAAAAGAGGATGAAGAAAAAATGCTGAAAGCAGTTGAATTATCTAAGGACAAATATTGTGGCGTTAGTGCGATGTTAAGTATGGTTTGTCCGATTGATTTTAAAATTACATTTTTAGATTAGGGCCTGCTGAAAAAGACAGAAACAGTTCAGATTTTAGACTCTGTCAAATTATACCGAATGCATTTTGTTAAAGTAAAATAAATTGGCCTAAACAAAATTGCCTCGGTATTAAACTGGGTTATTTCTGTTTTTTGTTTAAGATGTATATATAA
>JBMLOK010000049.1:0-16596 GCA_049243005.1 Bacteroidia bacterium
GTAAAGATGGTTATCGTATCTGTGTGGCTGATTACCGCATAATCTGCGATGTTTTTGATGATGTCCTTTGGGTGGATGTTATTGAACTTGGACATAGAAAAGACATTTATGAGTAACATCAAACGTTCCAAATTGGGGCGTTTGATGTTTTAATTTGGTTCAATTGGATATTTCAATATCTCAATTTTTTTAGTGCAAATATCATTAGAGGTTTTGCCATATTCATTAAAGGATAGTAGATATTCAGTGCCTCACTTTGCTACAAACTTCAGCTATTTTACCAATAAACTATTTTCAATTAAAAGGCCCTAAATAATCTTTTTAAAAGGAAATATTGAATAAAAAAATACCGATAACTCAGAAGCATTACCGATAACTAAAAACTATTTACTCTTGATTCGGCCTAAAGCTAAGTTTGAATTTAGCATAAATATGAAAATACCTATCTCATTATGGATATATTTTGTTACTTTTTGCTTGCTTACTAGCGAATCAAAGGCACAGGAAAAAAAGTTTTCTTTTAAAGGAAATGCGGGCGTATATGGTGATTTTTACAGTATTTCAAATAATGCAAACGGAAATACTTTGGCAAGGAGACCGCCAGTAAGTGGAAGGTTTGCATTAAATGCAACGCTAAGTTTCCATAAATTTTCTTTACCAATCAGCATTCTTGTTTTTAACAAACAGTTTAGCACAATTTACCCTAGCATACCTAATGAAAATATATTTGAGTTTATTAGCAACCCTGGAAACCGTGTAGGTATAGCACCCAAATACAAATGGATAGAATTGCAATTGGGCACTCATGTTCCAAGATTTTCAGAATTAAGCATAGGTGATCTACCTCAATTTGGTATCGGTTTGAACTTAAGTCCGGGCAAGTTTAGGTTATCAGTATTCAGTGGTTTAAGTGCACAAGCAATTAAACCTGACAGTGCACGCAATGTCAATGGTCAATATAAACAGCGAATGAAAGCCGCTAAAATTGGATTTGGATCTGAAGATGCTACGCATATATATTTTATTAGCGCAACTATTACTGATGATACCAGCTCCATTCAAAATACCAAACGCATCTTAACCCCTAAAAAAGGTATTGTTTCTGCTATTGATTACCGCTTGAATTTGGGTAAAAAACTCTGGTTAAAAGGAGAGATTGCCGGATCTGCTTTTACAAGGGATTTACTAAGTAACAAAATAGATTCCAACTTAATTCCATTCGATATTCCATCCGAAATTTTTGTATTACAAGAATCTAGTAGGTTAGATTATGCCTCAGTAATAACATTGGGTAAAGAAGGTAAAACCGTTGGATTTCAAATAAATGCCAAATACATTGGAGATGGCTTTTATGCAGTTGGATACCCTTTTATGCAAACAGATAGAATGGATATAACCATAGACCCCAGGTTAACCTTATTGAATGGAAAATTTAACTTACAAGGCAGCATAGGAAAACGGGTAAACAATTTGAGTGGCAATCGAAGTGCAGAATCAACCCAAATATTAGGTATGGCCAACCTGCAAATAAACTTTACAGAAAAGCTAAGTTTATCAGCCAACTACTCAAATTTTGGATTTACCAATACCATTAACAATGATACCCTTAAAATAAATATGGTAACAAATGCGATTGGGTTCAGCCCAGTATACATGAGCAATGGAAAAAATAACAGCCATTTTTTTAGCTTTACTATAAATAAAGATGAATTTAGAGATTACAATATTGTAAGTGGGGCTATCAATAATAATGATGTATTCTCTTGGATGATAAATTATGGCTTAAGTGGAATAAAAAAGCCTTATAAATTTAACATCTTATACAACCTATTAAATAATAAAATGTATGCTGGAGAATTGCGTATGCAATCTATAAATACAAGTATATCATACTCATTTTTAAAAAAGAAATTTAATACCCTATTAGGATTTACTTATTCTGAAACGAGCCTTTCAGGTAATTCTCCTTCAGTTCAATTATTAACCAATTTAGGGCTAAAATTAGCAATCAATAAAAAAACAAGTTTTAGCCTTTCAGGAAACATCAATAATTTTAGTTATGGTGATACCAAACCGGGTGCATCATTTATAGAAAATTTTCTTAAAACATCACTCAATTATCAATTTTAACTAGCAATGAAACCATATTTAATAAGCCTTCTATTGATACTATTGATTTGCAAAATTGGCCAAAGTCAAACTATTCAATTGGTATTAAGTCCGAAACCATCTCCATATATTTCTGATTGGACAAGCAAAAGAGAAACTGCTCAAATAATGGTTAGCAACCTAACAAATAATACAATAGATGCCAAGGTTAAAACCCAATTGTTTTTAAATGGAAGCACCTTGTATGCAGAAACAAAAACAAACTCTATGCCTATTATTTCAATAAATCCGGGAACAAGTGTGTTTGGTTCTGAGGAAATATATCCAGCCTCTGCCATTCAGTTTCAAGGAACCAATATGAATAGTGTATTACAAACCGGCAAAATTTCTGATGGTATTTATACACTTTGTGTGCAATTGGTTAACCCTGTTACAGGCCTTGCTTTAACTTCTCAGCCACCAGTTTGTAAGGTTTTTACAATTGTTAGTTACCAGGCACCCATATTATTATATCCTGCAAATAATGCCATTTTAAATGAAAATATGGCCAGAAACGTATTGTTTAAATGGACAGCTGTTAGTCCAAATCCAAATGAACCAGTTACCTATCGACTTAAAGTATTTGAAGTATTAGAAGGACAGGCCGATATACAAGCCATTCGTAATAATATTCCCATTATAGAAAAAGATTTGGTTAACCAAACTCAAAGTATTTGGCCCCCAGAATTTATGCCACCAGAGAAAGACAAAAATTATGTCTGGACAGTAGTTGCACTTGACCCAAATGAAAGGAATTATATAGATGGAGACGGATTTGCACAGCCATTTGTATTGAAAGTTAGGCAACCACAAATGATGGGAATGACTGCACCACCACCTGGAAATTCAACAACAAATAATTCAAACCCTATTGCCGTTGGAGACACAATTAAAGCCGGCCAAAATGGTGAATTTAAAATAGCTATTACACAAGTTACTATAGCAAATAATGGCAATTTAACAGGCAAAGGAAAAGTTTGGATTGGATGGATGATGAGTAATTTTTTAGTGAGTTTTGAGAACATAAAAATAGATTCGACCCGCACTTTAAGCAAGGGAGGTATTATAGTAGATCGAAATGCCAACATAAATAATAATTCCACAGCTTACCCATTAGCATGGGCACAAAGTGTGATTGCAGGAAACACCTGGATTAACAATATGATAGATGGTACGGTTAACTATACCAACAATAAAGTAAATAATATAGCAGATTGGGTGGACAATCAATCTGGAATGGCCCCCTTAAATTATGAGTCAAATATTGCAGCACCAGCTATTCCAGGTAATGGATTAAAACTACCAATAGGTTTAGTATTTTCAAATGGAAGTCATAAAGTACTAATTACTGAGATACTATTTAAACCCAACGAATCAAAGTTGAATTTTTTAGTTCAAACTGAGTGGATGGATAACGGAGTAAATAAAAAATTTGGTTTTACAGGAAAAAGCTTTCTAATTAAACCTAACAAAATTTTATTTAATGCCGGAAGAATTGAATTGGTTGAAAACATTAATTTTTCAAATTCAAACCAAAAGATAGAATATACATTTAAAAAAGGTACTTCTACAAATGGATGTTATTTACAATGGGCAGATACTGGCTTAGTGTCTGTGAATCTTGACATGGAAGTTCAATTTACAAGAGATTGGTTAATTCCTATACCCTCTTCCAATGCTACACAGCGCACTAAAGCTACCCTTGTAGGTAATGGAAGCAGCATGCAAGATGTTATTATAAACGGTAGTTTGGGCGCTTGCGAATTTGTGAAAGTTAAAGGGTTTAAAATAAAACAACCTGTAAATATTGCCCTCGACTTTTCTGATATAAGAAACACCTCTCCTATGCAATTCCCCAAAAACTATCCTGGAGATACCGGTGTAGATTGGAGAGGATTTTATATTCCTACAGCAGCAATTACAATACCCGAGGCATGGACAAAAAACACCTTACCAATTCCAGTTAATTTATCCCATATAATCATAGATAACATGGGATTGAGCATGAAAGCGAAAGCAAATAATGTAGTGAATTTAAGTCAGGGCTCTGTAAACAATATGAATGCAAGCTTAGATTCATTAGAAATTGCAATTGTAAATAACTCACTTCAATATGGAAAAGCCAAAGGCTTTTTGGTGATTCCAATTTGTAAGGACAGCATTATTAACCGAATGAAATATACTGCCACATTTAACCAAAATAATGCTGATAGTGGTTTAGAGTTTGTACTTGTTCCTACACAAGCCATCTACACAGAATTGCTAAAAGGTGAAATTACTTTAAAGCCAAGCTCTTCACTTAGCACTACATTCAAACAAGGCAATATGACCATCAGCTTGAAACTAGATGGCACTTTTAAATGGAATGACCCCAAATTAATGGCAACACAAAACCAATTGATAAGCGGATTGCCTGCACCGGTGAGGAACTTAGGTATCAAAGGAATAAAAATGGAAATGGAATTTGAAAAATTGAAGCTTGCCTACATCAATAATATGAGTAGTAATGTTCATTCTGCCACCTTTGATATTGGAACCTGGAGTTTTGCAAGTCCGCAAAAACGTGCATTTAATTTACCGGTTACTATTTCTAACATTCAATATAAAACACTCTCTGTACAAAATTTACCAGCTCCAAATAAAGAACTTTTTAGAGGAGCAATAACTATGGATATTATAACCAATTTAACTGACGATATTGGAGGGGCAACCAAAATTGGATTGGCATTTGCTTTGCAAACAAATCTAACAACTAAAAAATTTAAGCCAGAATATAAATGTGCGTTTTTAGATAGCCTTCAGGTAAGAATGGATGCCGCTGCTGTTAAGTTTGATGGTTATTTAAAAATATACGAAAACGACTCCATGTTTGGAGATGGATTTAAGGCCGAAGTTAAAGTTAAATTTGTACCAATTTCTGTTACAACAAATGCTTTGGTTCAGTTCGGAAACACACCTTACCAAAATTCGAATACATTATACAGGTATTGGAGGGTTGAAGCCAATGCTACTTTTAATCCTGGTTTACCATTTATAGCAGGAATAGGCTTTTATGGATTTGGTGGAGGTGCTTATTATAATATGAAGCCAATAAGTGCCATTATAGCTGGCAAACCTACCATTAGCTTTCAACCTCAAAAAGGCACGTCTGGTTTTAAGTTAAAAGCTACTATAGGTACCTATCCCAAGGTAGAAACATTTAATATGGATGCCGATATAAATGGTACATTTACTCAAGGAAATGGCTTGGTAAAAATTAACTTTAATGGCGATTTTTATGTAGCAGCAAGTATACCTAAACGCAGTACTGCTAAAATAAAAGGAAATGTAATTGTAGACTACGACTTTACCGTAAAAGAATTTAATTTACTTGCCAGTGTTAATGTAAATGCCCCACCTATTACCACGCCTGCTCCTGTAAACTTATCACTAAATATTAAAGGGAAAGAGAATTTATGGTACTTTAATTTTGGACGACCTTCACAAACAAACACTGTTCGGATAAATAATTTTAACGTCTACGAATACCTCATGTTTGGTAATAATTTAACAGATCTACCCAATGGGTTTACAAGCGGTTTTAAATCATTGTATCAAGAGAAAGTTGGATCTCAACCCACCTATTCAGGAGCGAGCCAAGGAGGTGTAAATGATAATTCTAAAACCGGAAAAGGAATGGCTTTAGGCGTAGGAGTGAAATTTGATGACCAAATTAATAAACATGTATATACTGGAACTTGCAGAAAATGGTCAGTTCAATCAAATTTGGCTGCAGGAGCCGAACTTCATTTATCCTTTTTGGAATATGCAAGTTGTGGAAGTATTAATCCGTTTGGCATAAATGGTTACAGGGTGGAGGGCGGACTAGGCATGTATGCAAGGGCAAATGCCAGTGTTAAAGGTACACCTAAAAACTCTAACAATGGTTGTGATACCAAAAACTATCCTATAGCTGATTTCAAAACAGGATTATGGTTACAAGGCGTTTTCCCAAACCCTACTTATTTAGCTGGGCGCTTAGAAGGCGATGTTGAATTATTAGGAAATGACAACTTAACCAAGCGATTTGAATGGGACTTTCAATTTGGGACTTTTTGCCAAGGAGCACCAGCGCCAGGTGTAGTAATTCCAGATCAAGACAAAGCAGGGGAATATCAAAATGCATTGATACAATATATTGAACCTAGCATTAATACCAACTTCCCAATTGAAGCACCATTAGTTGTTAAATATGGACTTGAACCAAATAAAGTTTTTGATATTGGTGAAGGCAAAGCAGATGGAACAGTAAAAACAAGAACTTTTAGAATGATTGTAAACTCTGTAAAATTAGAGGTTAAAAATACCAATGGCGTTTATTCCCAACTAAACATTATAAACAGAAAAAACCTAATTGGAGAATATCAATATACAATTAAACCTCCTTTAAATGTTAATGATTTGCAATCAAATGGCAATAACATTGGTACTGCAAGTAATTTAGCAAACACTGGCAATACAGGAAATGTAACAGAAGCTTCAAATAATCTTCAAGGGCAAATGGTGAACTTTAATTTACCAAACTCAACTATAACTTCGGTCCCATATAACTTTCAAGGTCAAATGGTGAATTTTACTTTACAAAACCCAAATGAACCAGTGGTACCTAATTACCCAAATACACAAACCTTACCCTTGAATTACTTAGAAAATAAAAAATCTTATCGATTTACGGTTACAGTTACTTTGCAAGAGTATAACTCTAATAATAATACTTGGAAAACAGCACTTACAAAAAATGGAAACCCTGTTACACAAACAAAAATTAAACTATTTAGTACGCCAAATCCCATTTCTTTTAGCACTGGTCCAAATTCTAATAAATAATCATGAAATTATATATATACTTTTTAGTAGCCGTTTTTTGTGCCGTGTTTAAATTGGCAAATGCACAACAAGAAGAAGTAGTTACACATATTGTTGGAGTCGGAAGATATACCAATAATGCCATAGAATTGCGCTGGATTCCTGAACATTTGAGCATTAGTAAACATGGCTTTAAAAATGGTTATTTAATTGAAAGAACTAATACCAATACAAGGAAAACTGAAATAATTGCAAAAGTTTATCCATATAATAAAGTATCATTTGATTCATTAATAGCAATAGAAAAAGACAATGAAACAAACGTATTACTAAGTTTTGTATCCGATATAATTTATGGGGAAACAGAAAAAAAAACAGATCCCATAAACTTAGAAGAAGGTATAGGCGACTTAAAGAATAAAAAAGGAGAATTAGATATGAGCGATTTAATACTTTCTCTTTCTGCAATAAAAAATAGTAAAGTTGCTGCAGCTATGGGATTTTTATACATAGACAAAAGTACCTTACCTAATACCAGTTATACTTATACCATTTCGCCAATAGGGAAAGTTGCCATTTATAAGGTTGAGCCGGCAAAAATAAGCCTTGTAAGCAGAGAAAGTAAACTTAATTATCAAAGTAAAATTTACCCATATTCTGGTGAAGGGAAATTCACTTTTTTTTGGGAAGCAAACCCAGAGGTCTCAGGATATTTTATTGAGAAATCATCCAATTCAAATGGTCCTTTTTTACCTCTTAACAATACCCCATTTTATGCTAGTAAAGGTAGTTTAGGCGTATTTTCAGACGATAGTATTCCTAATTATATAAATTATTATTACCGCATTTTTGGGCTAAATCATTTTGGTGAAAAAGTTTACATAGGTTCAGCTCAAGGAATGGCCGTCGATAAAAAACCACCAGCTCAACCAGCCATTCAACAACCCAAGCACATTGCCCAAAACAAAGTAGAAATTAAATGGAATTTGAACCAAATTGAATCTGATTTAAAAGGCTTCATTGTAGCACGATCTAATAAAGACACTGGTACTTTTACCATTTTAAACAAAAATATTTTAACACCTAATACTAATTCATTCATAGACACTGGATTTTCCAGAACAAGTACTAATTATTATTTGATATACGCTTTTGATACCGCCGGAAACATGAGCGTTTCTTACACTGGATATGTGGTTCTTATTGACAGTATTGGTCCAACCACTCCAACTATTTTAGCCGGCAAAATGGATTCATTAGGTGTAGTAAATATAAGAATAAAAGCACCCAAAGACATAGACCTAATGGGCTATAAAATATATAGAGCAAACGGAAGCGAGCATGAATTTTCATTGGTAAAAAATGTATTTACTACAGATACAGCATGGCTGAGCTCCAAAGAAATTTTATTATGGGATACGGTAAGTTTGAATACCAGCACACCGGTTGTTTATTATAAAATTAAGGCCCTTGATTTGCATTATAACCCCAGTAATTTTACACCAATTATTGAAGTAAAAAGAATAGATACCATAGCGCCCTCTGCACCTGTATTTACGGACCTTTTGGTTCAGACAAATACTATTGTTTTGCAATTTGAACCATCGCCAAGTGAAGATGTGGTATCACATATCATTTATAGAAAACTAAATGAAAGTGACCCATGGAAACCCCATGTAATTTTAAAAGGAAATATAAAACAGTATATGGATACAGGTTTGGTAATGAACCAAGAATATTTTTATACAATGAAGGCAATTGATAAGAGCAACATCGAGTCGGAGTCCGCAAGCGTTGTAAAAGGGATAACTTACAATAATGGTATATTAAAAACAGTAAGTAAGATTAGCGCAAATAAAACAGATTCTGCCATTTTTTTAAAATGGGAATATGAGAATAAAGACAAAGAACTAAGCTATATAATTTATAAAGAAGACAAAACCGGAAAGCTGTTTCAATATGCCATTGTTAATAGCTTTTATTATGTAGATAAACAAAAATTAGCAAAAAATGTATATGCAATAAAAGTAGTACATACCAATGGATCCAAATCTGTTTTAAGCGAAAAAATAAGAGTAAATATTGAGTAAATACTTTACCTTTATTTTAAAGTTAAAAGCTGTATGAGCCACTCATTGCGTATACTTATTGTTGATGATGAGAAACCGGCTAGGAATAATTTGCGGTTTTTACTTAATCAATTTGATTCAAACCAAAGCTTTGAATTATTTGAAGCCAATAGTGGCCAAGAGGCCCGAAGTATCTTAAATACCCAGCAAATTGACCTTATTTTTTTAGATATTCAAATGCCAGTAGAGGATGGATTTGATTTTTTATTAAGCATTCAATATACCAGTTATGCCATCATATTTACCACTGCTTATAATCAATTTGCTATTAAAGCTTTTAGGGCTGGCGCAGTAGATTACTTATTGAAACCAATAGATTTTACAGAACTTCAGGAAGCAGTTACAAAGGTAAATACAAGCAAGTTTAACTCACATTTACAATCAACAGAAAACCTAGCTAATAACGAGATAAAACATATTCAATTACAAATTAAAACAGGCCAAATTTTCAGTCTGCGCATAGCTAGCAAAAACGGATTTAACATCATACCAATTGCAGATATAAGTTACCTTGAAGCAGATAGCAATTACACTATTTTTCACCTGATAAATTTAAAGAAAGTTGTTTCGGCTAAACCACTCAAAGACTATGAAGAAATGATAGAAGGCCAGGCTTTTTTTAGAATACATAAAAGTTATCTTATAAACCTTCATCAGTTTAAGTATATCTCTAAAACAGAACCAAGTATTGCGGAAATGAGAGATGGGAGTAATTTACCTATTGCGAGAAGAAAATTGACTTCCTTTGTTGAAACAGTAAAAAAAATGAACAATGGCAACATATTTGAATAGAATTTTATTGCTGCTGGCCATTGTTTTTTTAGGTTTTGGTTCGAGTCGAGCTCAAGAACAAGTGTTTAAAAATATAACAGTAAAAGATGGACTACCAAGTGCTACTGTTTATTGTATGTTACAAGATAAAAAAGGTTTTATATGGTTTGGTACAGAAAACGGTGCTAGCAGGTTCGACGGGGTAAATTTTGTAAATTATACTTCCAAAGACGGACTTACAGACAATAGTATATTATACATAAATGAAGACCAGGAAGGCCGAATTTGGCTACATGGTTTCAAGGGATTACCTTGTTTTTATTTGAATGATACTATTTATAATGCCACAAACAATAACTTCTTGGCAAGTCTACCTAAATGGGGTTTTGTACTTTCAGCTTTGCAAGTAAAGGATGGTGCTCTTTATTTTTCAACTGATATAGGCATCATAAAAATTACAAAAAATAAGTATGAAAAAATTATTCCTGATTTGGATAACAAAAAGAAAAATAAAGTTAAAATAGATTCAAATATTTGGGTGACAATCCCCAATAAACAAAATTATAATCGAATCTTTTATAATGAAAATGAACCCTTCATCTACTGGTCACAAGAAGGCTTTGTAGATACCCATAATAGTTATCCAAACTTAGTAAAGATTAGAATTAACGAAAAGTTTCATGAACCTATTTTTCAAAAAAAGATAGGCAAGGACTTTTGGATATGTTCTTACATAGATGGCGTTTTAAAAATTGAGGACATCACTGCTAAACAACCTAAAATAGAAGAATTTTTAAAAGGCATTCATATTAGCATGGTGCTAAAAGATAATGAAGGAAACTTATGGTTTTCAACTCTAGAAAAGGGCGTAATGTTGATGGTAGTAGATCAACAAAACATGAAATATTTCCCGAATTCGCAATACTTGTATAACGAAAACATCTTAAAACTATGCAAACAAAAAAACGGTATATGGGTAGGATTAAGTAAAAACAAATTGGCCTATATCAGTGATTCAAATTACCAACAATTAGAATTACCTCTGCACAACGACACAAAGAAATCTTCTGTATACGATATTGTAATTGATAAGCAAGAAAATGTTATTGTTTGTACATCATTTGAAATATTCCAACTAAGCAAAAAATCAGGTAAAAAAATTAAGTGGAAATTTACACCTATTGACAATAAGAGAAAGTCTATTGCAACAAATAATAAAGCCATGTGCATTGACAAAAAAAATAGGCTTATTGTTTGTCAAGCATTGGTATATAGTATTTTTAATTTCAATAAACACCAAAACAAATACCATTTTGATACTTCTATAAAAATCACAAACAATAGGTTTTATTCTTGCATGGCAAGCAGTAGCGGAGAGGTTTATATTTCTAGTAGAAATGGTCTAATCAAATTAAATAATTACAGCCTAGAAGCCTGTAAAATGCAGGATGTATTAGGGGATGAACCCATAATAAAAATAGCAGAATTGCCCAATAAAAACCTTGTTTTGGTTACCAGAAATAAAGGCATTTTTGTATATGATAGACAACAGATTATTCAAGTAATTGGCGAGGCAGAAGGTCTAAGTTCCAATATTTGCAACAATGTTTGGGTTCAAAATAATCTTATTTATGTAGCAAGTTCAAAAGGAATTAACGTTTTAAAATTGATTCAAAACAAGTTAATTGTCTTAGAACAATATACCAATAATGACGGACTTTTATCAGATGAAACAAATGATGTAAGCACACTAAATAACACTATTTTTGCCGCCACTGCCTCGGGTTTAAACTGTTTCCAAAGAAAAGATATTCGTAAAACTATTAGTCCGCCCATTTATTTTATGGGCATTAAAAACAATTCAAAAGAAATTTACCGAATCCCCAACCCTGTGCTTGCGCAAGATCAAAGTTCATTAGAAATAAGCTTCCGGGCAATTACTTTTCAATTACCTCAAAATACAGAATACGCCTACCGAATAGTTGGGTTAAATCCAGATTGGAAAATGAGTTTTAACAACCGCATTGAGTATCCAAACCTCCCAGTAGGCAAATTTACTTTTGAGGTAAAGGCAAAAAAAATATATAGTCATTGGTCTGAACCCCTAAAATTTAAATTTGAAGTAACAGCTCCTTTTTATAAAAAAAATACTTTTATATTATTTGGATACAGCATTGTTCTTGCCCTCATATTTTGGGGGATATATAGCTATTATAAACACAAGAAAAAAGAACTAAGAAAAAAGCATTTGATTCAATCTAGGCTAGAAACATTGGAGTTTCAGGCTTTAAATGCCCTCATGAATCCGCATTTTATTTTTAATGCGTTAAATTCTATACAGCAATTTTTAAATGATAATAATGCTTTAGAGGCAAATAAATTTTTATCAAAATTTGCCAGTTTAATTCGCATGAATATGGAATCTGTAATGAAACGTAACATTTTTGTAGAAGATGAACTGGAGCGATTAGAACTTTATTTAGGGTTCGAAAAATTACGCCTTTCCGATAAACTAAGCTTTACAATAGAAGTATCAAATGAGGTAGAAATTGATTCACTACTTATACCACCCATGATTCTTCAACCACTTGTAGAGAATGCAATTTGGCATGGTTTGGCTCCTAATAAAACTATTCATGTTTTTCTTAAAATTTCGCCAATAGATTCCAATTTTTTTATGATAGAAATTAGCGACAACGGTATTGGGTACGAAAACAGTAAATTAACTAACCTTAAAAAAGAAGGTGTTGGACACAAAAGCAGAGGATTAGATTTTATAAATCAGCGATTAAGCTTATGGACAAAACTAAATAAAACCCATTTTAACCTCACTATTGCCCAGTTAAACTTGTCAAATGAAACCTTGCAACCAGGCTCTAGAGTTTCATTAAAGCTACCCATGATTTTTGAGGAAAGCGAAGAGATTTAGTTGAAGTGCAATTCAAATTTATCGAGATGATTATTTAAATAAATCCATTTTTTTCATACTCAAAAAAATCAAACTCGGCATTAGCTGAATATTGAATTACGATTTGAATTAAGCCTTTAAATTTGATTGAATGGATTCCAGTCGATTCATTAAATTTTTAAAGGATGAATCCTCCTTTCCTTTAACAAATCCTATATGATTAATTCTTCCTTTGAGGTGATTGATGAAGCTTTTAATAGTATAGATTTGAAGATTTTTTTGATTCATTTTTGCTAAAGCTTTATTGATTCCCCTACTTTCAATATCATGAATAATTGCCCTGATATTTTTAATGTATCTTCTATCTAAATTTAATGCTGTATTTACTTTAATGCCTGTAACCCATTGGGACTGGTATTCGTTAAATATTCTGTTTTTCTTTTTATTGATTTCAAATCCGTTTTGATTCAGAATTTTAAAAATCTGTTTTTGAAATGACTCAGTGATTTCTTTATTGGAAGAGATGGTTAAATCATCAGCATACCTACTAAAATCAAAATCTGAGCCTTGATTTAAAATGAATTCTGTCAATTCAATATCCATCTTTCTACAAACAATATTCGACAAGATTGGAGAACTGGGAGCTCCGGCCGGTAACTGGCGTTGGTAGCATAACAACAATGCCAAATCAATTGCCAATTGCTCCTTCATTTGAAAAGGTTCCAGCATCAAAACATCCTTTATTTTTTGAGTTGAAATACTCCCAAAAAAATCTTTGATATCAATATTCCATACATATTTTTTACCTACATGTTTTAAAGCATTTTCTCTTATACTTTTTTCAACTCCATTTTGATTTTTCACAAAGCCAAATACAAAATCAGGTGCCCTGAATTTCTTTTGAAACTCATATGCCAGTTTCGATTGAATAAATTTCAATCCATTGGCCGGCGCCATGATACGCCTATTTCCTCCTGTTATCTTAGGAATCGTAAATTCACGATAATGAGGATACTTAATATGCTCCTTTAGCATAGGTACAGGGACTTGAATGAGAAAACTCAAGCCTTGCAAATTATTGATATGATAGATATTTGACATATTTATGAATAAAGTCGCCACCCCAATTGATCTAAAACCATAGTTTCGAATTTGCGATAGCAAATTCGAGAAAAATGAACCTTATTAAAACGACTGCAGTTGCACAGTCAAAGACGGTTGTATCTTCATCAATATTTTTAGGGTGGCTAACTTTAAAATGGGTTTATAAATTCTGAGCTTCTTTCTTTAGGAATATAAATATGATTGTCTTCCGGCATTAAATCGGAGAATTTAAACAGACTTTCATCATAAGTTAATTTCAACTCTTCTGTTCTACCTAATTTATTCTTTGCAATAATGATTTCGGCCTGGTTATAAGTGCTTGAACCATCTTCCCATTCAGCCAATTCATAATAAACAGGTCGATATAAAAACAAAACTTGATCTGCAATTTCTTCAATCCAACCGCTGTCTTTAATATCACTTAACATGGGTCTGCATGAAGCTGAACGTCGTTCTACATTTCTGCTTAAATCCGAACCAATAATAATTAAGAGGTTCAATTCTATAGCCATTTGTTTTAACTTCATCATCACCATCCCCAATTGCTTCTCTCTGGTTGTATAGTTATACCTACCAAACTCATGCATTAACTGAATACTATCAATAAAGAGGATTTCAGCCTTATGCTTATTGGCTGCCATAAATACCCTGCTAAACAATTCTTCTGATTCATGATTTTTTTGATAGGCAAATCCCAATAATTGTTTTTCTTCCTTCTCTCTTATTTGATTCAAATCATCTTTTAATTCATCAGTCCATTCAAACTGTGGCTTAAAGGCCGGAATAGCCGATTGATAAACCAACATATACCTTAAAAAATCTAATTCATTTAATTTAAGTGAAATATAAAAACAACTTTTATTTTGTTTGAATACATATTGATGCATCAATGCTGTAAGAAATGAGGTTTTACCCATTCCCGGTCTTGATGCAATCACACAAATATTTCCTTTGCATAAACCTCCTTCAAGACTTTCATCCAACCTAGCAAAACCTGTACTTAAATAATCTGATTTATCCATCATTCCGGTTTTTAAAAATGATGTTTTAATAATTTCAGATAAAGGAAGAACAGGTCTTTTTTCCTCCATATACCTCAATTCCAGTAATTGAATAACGGCTTTATTTATTTTGGTGATACTGCTAACTTCTTCTTTTCTTAAATCCAAGGAAATTGAATTAAAGCTCTCATTTATGTGCCTATTCTTTAAATAAAGAACATATGAATTAAAATCCTCTTCATTCCCATTTATTAAATTTAATTCGGCAATTAAATCTTTCCATAAATCGGAATCCTCAATCTGATTTAATTGAATATTCAAAGTAAAATCATCAACAGGAATATTCAATTCAATCATTCCTTTTATAGCTTTAAAAATAAGCCTGTTTTCAGCATGATTAAAGAAGCGAGGCTTAATTTCTTGAAGTGAATTTTCAAGCAAAACCGGATGCTTTAAACATAAAGATAAAGTGATTTTCTCTATTAGTAATTCAGATTGGGCAGTTGACATTTTCAAAATTTGAAACCAAAATTAGTTAGAAATCTGATGTCTGAATTTTAAATCAATTCACAATTATGTAGAATCAATGTCATCAGCTTAGAAGATTTTCAACAAGCCTAAAACCCCTAATTTTATTGATATTATTTACTGTTTAAAACTTTATATCTTTATTTGATTGGGCTTAAACAAACTAGAATAAAATCAAACAAAAAATACAAAAAAATAGCAGTAGATGATTTATGGATTAAACGAATTGATTTAAAGTGATTTAGGTTTCAACTCAAAAACCCCGGATAAAATGCATCCTCGAAATGGGTGATATCAACTTTTCCGTAAAAAAAATTAATGGAGATGATATCAAAGCGAACATTGAGCTCCAAAGTGTTCGAATTTAGGTATTCCTCAATTCCTGCTGCAAGTGTTTTTTGCTTCGATTTACCCACTGCTTTCTCTGGTTCAAGTATGGCATTAAAACGGGTTTTTACTTCTACTACAACTAGTTCATTTTCCTTTTTCATCAGGAGGTCAATTTCCGCCTTTCCCGCTCTGTAATTGCGTTCCAGCAACTCATACCCTTTATCTAAAAGGTACTTTAATGCGAGGTCCTCTCCTATTTTTCCTACTTCCTGGTTATGGCTTTTTTCTGTCATGTTAGCGAGCTTTTGCTCACTAAATATACGCCCCCAATTGTTAACACCAAAGCCAATACAGTAAACAAATCCATTGGTTCACCCAACCACAACCATCCCAAAATAATACCCACTGCTGTATTAATATAAGCATAGGTTGATACTACATTCGCAGGTAGCTTTTTAATCACATACATAAACGAACCAAATGCTACCCAAGAGCCAAATACAATTAAATACAACAAGGCCCATAAAGAATCTGTATTCGGATGAAATACTTGCTGCTCTCCTCTAATTAAAGCTACGATGCTTAATATCACAGAGCCTGCCAGCATTTGAATTCCTGATGCAAACAATGGATGTGTTTCCGATTTATGGTTCTTAGAATAAATAGTTCCCAAGGCCCAAAGAATATTACTCAGCACAACAGCAATCACACCAAACATAAAATTATCTGTATTAAACAAATAAATCCTATTTTTAAATATGAGTACTTGTCCTGCTATACAAACCAAAAAACCGATGATGGTCATGGCTGTAATTTTCTCTTTATTCCCCAA